>DASRKU010000001.1:0-8711 GCA_035648815.1 Verrucomicrobiia bacterium
AAGGAGGGCGACCCGGCGTGGACAAAAATCAAAAGCCTCCGAGGCCATTTCGATGAATGGTTCCGCACCTTCGACCTGGATTACAGCGATCTGAAGCGGGCGGATCGGTTCATCTCGGAGTTGAAGCGTTTTGAAAGGGCAGGGGAAATGCCGCGGCTGCAGATCGTGCGTCTGCCCAATGATCACACTCACGGGACAACCGCACATTTCCCGACGCCCACTGCCTACGTGGCCGAAAACGATCTTGCGCTGGGCCGGGTCGTCGAGGCCATCAGCCATTCCAAGTTCTGGCCCGAGACGGCCATTTTCGTTGTTGAGGATGACGCCCAGAACGGACCGGACCACGTCGACGCGCATCGGACGGTCGCGCTCGTTGTGAGCCCTTATACGAAACGCGGCTATGTGGATTCCACGCTCTACTCGACGACGAGCATGTTGAGATCGATGGAGTTGATTCTTGGTTTGAAGCCGATGACGCAATTCGACGCGGCGGCTGCGCCGATGTTCGGTTCGTTTCACCCCAGTCCGGACGTGCGGGCTTTTGATTGCCTCCCGGCGAAGGTTGACCTTGGCGAAAAGAACACGGCGTCGGCCTGGGGTTCCACGCTCAAGATGAACTTCGCCCGGGAAGATGCCGCGGATGACCTGCTGCTCAACAAAGTGATCTGGCGTTCGGTGCGTGGCGCCGATGCCCCAACGCCTGCCCCGGTGCGCGCGGCCTTTGTCCGAGCCGGAACGAAGCAGGATGATGATTGATCTGAAACACGGCGGCAGGACAGCGGGTGCGGCCTGGATGGGTGACTGGGAAGGCAAATCTGACGATCTCAAAAAGACAGAGGCACCCTCACCCCATCCCTCTCCCATCGGATGGGAGAGGGTGGCCGGAGGCCGGGTGAGGGGTCTCCTACATGGATTTCAACTTTTCCACAGCGGCTTTCATCTCGGTTAAATGAACGTCCGCCGCGGGCGAGTCCGTCACGTGAACGATCCTGCCGTCGCGCCCGATTAAAAAGCTGACTCGGCGCGCCATGCTTTTGCCGGGCATCCGCACGCCGTAGGTGTCGGCGATCTTCCCATCGGCGTCCGCGATGAGAGGGAAATTCAGTTGATATTTGGAAATGAATTTCTGGTGGCTTTCCCCGTTATCAAAGCTCACGCCGATCACCTCAACGTTGTCCTTTTTGAGTTCGCTGATTCGATCCCGAAATCCGCACGCTTCTTTCGTGCATCCCGGCGTGTCATCCCTCGGATAGAAATAGAGCAACACGACCTTCTTGCCGATGTCATCCGCCAGTTTCCAGGTTTTGCCGTCCTGGTCCTTGCCTTCGACCAGTGGCGCGGCGTCCCCGACTTTTGGTTCCGCCGCGGAAGCGGCAACAGATAAGGAAAAGCAGATCACGAACGCGACTGCCGAAGTGATCAGTAATAGGAATTGATATTTCATAAAGCTCGAGTTTTCGTATTCTTCTGGTGAATGGACTTCTATTTAACCCAGGAGACGGGACAGTCAAATGAAGGACGAGGTCGGGGTGGGGACGGCTCGTCCCCACGAAATTTAGAATTAGCCAACCCGGAGGGTTGCCAGAGAGTAGATTACCCTCCCCTCATCTTTCCAACAAACTCCACAAACCCTTGCGCCTGCTTTTTGAAGCGCGACACCAATTCCGGGTCTTTCAGCCGTCCCTGCTCATCGAGCAACTGGTCAACACCCGGCATAAAGACCCGCTCGGGATAGATGTAGGCGTTGCGGTAACCGAAGATGGCCTGGAGCTGCTCGACCGGGCGCAGCGCGCCCCACATGCCGTGCGCAAGACCGGTGAAACAGACCGGCCGCCGCTCAAAACTTTCCGGGAACTTCAGCATGTCGATGAAATACTTCAGCACTCCCGGTATGCCGCCGTTGTATTCGGGCGTGACCACGTGCAGCCCATCGGCTTTCAAAATCCCTTCCGCGAAGGGAAGGAAAGATTTTGGCTTTTTCGCGTAAGACTCGGGCGAGAAAATTTCCGGCGGCAACTGGGCTAAATCCAAAACGTGCAGCGGGACTTTCAGATCGGCGTAAACGCCTTCGATGACCCGCGCGATTTTTCGCGTGTTGCTCCCGGGACGATTTGTGCCGACAAGCAGCGTGATCATGATCGATTACAGGGTCCTGCCGGCAACCGACATCTCCTGTTTGGCGCCGGGCGGGTGGTGACGCGGGTGGCGGCGGAACCTGTTTTGCCAGGACAAGCGCCAGACCATCCAGAGCGCTTCGCTCACGATGTGGCCCGACATTTTGGAGTGGCCCTGGAAACGGTCGGTAAAAATGATGGGCACCTCAACGATCTTCATCCCTTGCCGCCAAATCTTGTGCGTCATCTCGATCTGAAAGCTGTACCCGTTGGATTCGATTTCATCAAGCTTGATCGCCTGCAGGGCGCGGCTGCGAAAACATTTATATCCGCCCGTGGGATCAGTGAACGGCATGCCGGTAATGATCTGCACGTACGTCGCCGCGCACTTGCTCAACATCAGCCGGCTTAAGGGCCAGTTGATGATCCGAATCCCATTGACATAACGCGAGCCCAGCACCAGGTCCGCTTCCTTGGCCGCTTCCAGGAAAACCGGCACATCGTCCGGGTTGTGCGAGAAATCACCGTCCATCTCGAAAATGAATTCGTAACCGCGCTCCAGGGCCCACTTGAAACCGGCGATGTACGCCCGGCCCAGGCCATTTTTTTCGGGTCGATGCAGGACGTGAACGGAGCTGTGTTTGGAGGCGAAGTCATCGGCGACCTTCCCGGTGCCATCGGGCGAATTGTCGTCCACGACAAGGAGATCTACGGGAACGCTGAGCGCCAAGAGTCGTTGAACGAGCGGCGGGAGATTTTGCCGCTCATTGTATGTTGGCACGACGACCAGGGTTTTATTCATGGATCCGGAGCCCGGCAGATACATAATCGAGAAACCCGCCTGAATCAATAAAGGAAATCATTTGAGGTCGTCCGCCAACCCAGAGGGTTGCCAGAGAGTAGCGTTATGCCCCCCATCGCGAAGGTTCAAGCTCGTAGCAAGGCCCAATCCAGAGCGCCGGTGAACCGGGCGCACTCCATGCGCTGCGCGTTCGTCTTGCCTGGAGTTAGGCAAATGCGCCAGCACATGGAGTGCGTGCGCTTCAGCGCCGCTGTGGCGCAGTCGGAGCCAGCGCGAGAGGATCTAAGCGCGTGTGCTTGCAACCAACGCGTCGACGATTCCTCCCTCTCCCATCGGATGGGAGAGGGCCGGGGTGAGGGTGCCTTTCCCTCGTCTCTCGACCCTCGACTCTTGACTATCCTTTGCCTTTTCCCTTTCGCCCCCGCCCGAACTGCTTCATCCTGAACCAGTGCCCGGCCTCATCGCCATCGTCGGCCGACCCAATGTCGGCAAGTCCGCCCTGTTCAACCGGATTGTTGGACGCCGCATCGCCATCGTCCACGATCAGCCCGGCGTCACGCGCGACCGTGTGACGGCTGAAGCAGAGTGGGGCGGCCGCAACTTCACGCTGGTGGACACGGGAGGCATCGGCCTGCTCCGGGGCGAAAAATCCGGCGATCAGATAATCAAAGCCGCCGTCGAACAGGTTACGATCGCCATTGATGCCGCGCAGGTCATCGTCCTCGTCGTCAATGTGCAGGAGGGCATCGTGCCGCTGGACAGGGAAGTCTCGGAGCGCCTGCGCCGCAGCGGCAAACCTGTCGTCGTCGCCGTCAATAAAGTGGATACGTCCCGAGCCGAAACAAGCGCCCTGGAATTTTCGCAGCTCGGTTTCGACAAGCTTTTCCCCGTCAGCGCCATTCACGGCGAAGGCATCGACGCATTGATGGAGCAAGCCGTCGCCGCCCTTCCCCCCGAGCCCGCATCTGAAGCGCCTGTTTCCGACACCCTCTCACCTCAGCCCTCTCACCTCTCACCGCTGAAGCTCGCTATCGTCGGTCGTCCCAATGTCGGCAAGTCTTCCCTGATCAATGCGCTCACAAATTCCGAACGCGTGATCGTCACCCCCATCCCAGGCACCACCCGCGATGCCGTGGATGTTCCCTTTGAAGTGGTGACCGACGGCCGCCGCGAACACTATGTCCTGATCGACACTGCCGGCATGCGCAAAACCCGGCGCGTGAACGATTCGATCGAATTCTTCAGCGTCAAACGCGCCGAAGAGTCCATCGAGCGCTGCGATATCACCATCCTGGTGCTGGATGCCGAATCGGGGATCATGGAGCAGGACAAGAAGGTGGCCGATCGAATTGTCGAGGCGCGCAAGGCATGCATCGTGGTGGTCAATAAATGGGATCTCGTTGATGAATCGGTTCGCACCGCCCGCGAGGAGGAAATCGAGCGCCGCGGGAGCAAGGACAAAACGCATGGGGTCAAGCCGATGACGACGCTGGGGGAATTTGGCCAATGGGTGCAGGAGCACCTGTTTTTCCTGGACTATGCGCCCGTCATTTTCACGTCCGCAAAATCAGGTTTTCATCTGGACCGTTTGTTGGAAGCGGTGCGCTACGTGGCGGCCCAACTGCAGCAGAAAATCCCCACCTCCATCCTGAATCGCACCCTGCAGGATGCGGTCGAGAGGCGGCAACCCGTCAGCGCCCTGGGCCACCGGCTGAAATTTTTTTACGCCACGCAGGTGAGGCAGGCGCCTCCGACCTTCCTGCTTTTCGTCAATCGCGACGAATTGTTCTCGAATCAGTACAAGAAGTATCTTTCCGATCAAGTCCGCCGGGCTTTTGGGTATGAAGGTTGCCCGGTGGTGCTGGTGCCCAAACCGCGCCCTCAGACCATCGAGCCGGTGCGGAAGTTTAGAAAGCGCGGACCACGGCGGGACGAAAAGTCCGCCCGAGGTGCGAGGTTCTTCGGCCCGCGCTCCGAACGAACCCGAAAAGGCTCAGGGAAAAAACCACGGCGGCATTCCTGACGCGCCAGCGCGGACGCACTCCACGCGCTTCGCGTCTGCCCTTGCCGCGACGCAGACTGGCGCCCAGCGCCTCCTTATGCACATCCTTTCCACATCGAGGTTATTCCCCGGTGTGAATAACTTGTTTGCAAGTGCGGTTTTCCTGATAAAATCCGCTCAATGCATGGCCAACAACTTTTTGATAACTTTTTTGAAGAATTTTCTTGTAACCCCAAGCAGTGGTGGCTAGGTTCAAAGGGTGCCCCACTAATAGGTGTGGCGGCTCGTTTAAGAGGCTTGGTTTACTTGGGTTAAATAACAATTTCGGTTAAATTGATGCCTGTGGTTTCGTGAGGTCGGTGATTGGAATAACAGGCGCATTAGCAAAGGATTCATGATTGACGCACGAAACGAAATTATGCCTGCCGCCTCCCAACAGGGTCGCCGTCGCTCCAAATCCCCAGGTGCCCGGCCAAAAGGGGCCAAGTCGTCCGGCGCCCGCAAATCGGTGCGCGTCGAACGGGTCTTCAGCGATCCCAAAATAAAACCCTTCGACCAGGTCGAATGGGAATGGCGCGTGGCCGAAATTACCGACGACGCCGGCAAGGTCATTTTCAAACAGGAAAATGTGGAGGTCCCCAAGTCCTGGTCGTTGCTCGCGACCAAAGTCGTGGTTTCCAAATATTTTTACGGCGAACAAAACACCCCCGAACGCGAAGTATCGGTTCGCCAGCTCATCCACCGCATCTGCCGAACCATCGCGGACTGGGGAGTGAAGGACGGTTATTTCAGCAAGGCCGACGGCGAAATCTATTGTGATGAGCTGACGTGGCTGTGTTTGAACCAGTATGGCGCGTTCAACTCGCCGGTGTGGTTCAATGTCGGGCTGTACGCTCAATACGGCATCGGCGCCAACTCCGGGAAAGGCAATTGGTTTTATAACCGCAAAACCGGCCAGGCGGAGCGGGCCTCCACCCAATACGAATATCCCCAGTGCAGCGCCTGCTTCATCCAATCCGTCGAAGACAACATGGAAAGCATCATGCGCCTCGCCCATAGCGAAGCCATGCTGTTTAAATTCGGCTCCGGCACCGGCACCGACCTCACGCCCATCCGGTCCGCCAAGGAAAAACTCAGCGGCGGCGGCCGGCCCAGCGGCCCGCTGTCCTTCCTGAAAGTCTACGACCAGGTCGCCAATGTCGTGAAAAGCGGCGGCAAAACACGCCGCGCCGCCAAAATGAACACGCTGCGGGATTGGCACGGCGATATCGAAGAATTTATCGACGCCAAGCAGAAGGAAGAAAAGAAAGCCTGGGCCTTGATCGAGCAGGGCTACGATGGCTCCTACAACGGCGATGCCTACGGCAGCGTCATGTATCAAAACGAGAATTTGTCGGTTCGCGTCAGCGATGAATTCATGCAAGCGGCGATGGACGGCAAGGAATGGTGGACGAAGACGGTCACCACGCGCCAGCCGCTCCAGAAAAAGGACGCCAGCACGCTGCTGAACAAAGCCGCTGAAGGCACCTGGATCTGCGGCGATCCCGGCATGCAGTACGACGGCGCCATCCAGAAGTGGCACACGTGCAAGGGAACCGAGCCCATCCATTCCACCAACCCGTGCTCCGAGTACGTCTTTATCAACAACACGGCCTGCAATCTCGCGTCGCTGAACCTCATGAAATTCAAGCGCGAGGACGGCAAGTTCGACGTCGAGCGCTTCAAGGCCGCGGTCCGGGTGTTCGTCACAGCGCAGGAAATTGCCGTCGACAATGCCAGTTACCCGACCAGGGACATTGCCGAAAACTCGCATATCTATCGCACGCTCGGTCTCGGCTACGCCAATCTCGGCTCGCTCATCATGAGCTACGGCTTGCCCTACGATTCCAACGAAGGCCGCGCGCTGGCCGGCGCCATTACCGCCATCATGACCGGGCATGCCTATGAGCAGAGCGCGGAAATCGCCGATGCCATCGGGCCGTTTCCGGGATACCGCGACGCCCGCTGCGCGCATGTCGACAAACCCATCCAGAAGGACAACGTCGAATCCATGTTGGGAGTGATCCGCCTGCACCGGGAAGCCGTGGAGGAGATCCAGCCCAGCGCCGAGTTTCATTATTTGAAAGTGGAAGCCCGGAGCTGCTGGGACCGCGCTCTCGAACGCGGCAGCAAAGCCGGCTACCGCAATGCCCAGGTGACTGTCCTGGCCCCCACCGGCACCATCGCGTTCCTGATGGATTGCGACACCACGGGCGTCGAGCCCGACATCGCGCTGGTGAAGTATAAACTGCTGGCCGGCGGCGGACTCCTGAAGATCGTCAACCGCACCGTGCCCGAAGCCCTGCAACGGCTCGGGTACAGCCAGCAGGAGATCGAGGGGATCATTGCCCACATTGAAAAGCACGACACGATCGAGGACGCGGAAGACCCGGCCGCCGCGGGCACGGGGACGGAGGCATCGGCCGCGCCGATTCGTTCCGGCCTGAAACCCGAGCATCTGCCGGTATTTGATTGCGCGTTCAAACCTTACCAGGGCCGGCGCAGCATTCAGTATATGGCCCATCTCAAGATGATGGCCGCGGCTCAGCCGTTCATCAGCGGCGCCATTTCCAAAACTGTCAATATGCCCAAGGACAGCACCGTCGCGGACATTCGTGACGCTTACGTGCAGGCGTGGAAAATGGGATTGAAATGCGTCGCCATTTACCGGGATGGCTCCAAGCGTTCTCAGCCGCTGAATACAAAGAGAACAAACGAGGGCGGAGGCAAAACGGCCGCCTCAGACTCGGCTTCGCTGGAAGAGCGCATGAAGGATCTGGGCACCGAACTGGCCAGGTTGCGACGCGAATCCGGAAAACCGCTGCGCCGCCGCCTCTCCGATACCCGCACCGCCGTCACCCACAAGTTCGATATCGCCGGCCATGAAGGCTACCTCACCGTCGGCTTGTTCGAAGACGGCCAACCGGGCGAATTATTCATCACCATGGCCAAGGAAGGTTCAACCATCGGCGGATTGATGGACAGCATCGGAACGCTGACCAGTCTTGCGCTGCAATATGGCGTGCCGCTGGAGGCGTTGGTCAAAAAATTCGCGCATCAGCGGTTCGAACCTTCGGGCTTCACAAAGAACCCTGAGATTCGAAACGCCTCTTCCATCATCGACTATGTCTTTCGCTGGATGGCCTTTCAATTCGTCCCCGGCTATCGCGAAGCCATCGGCACCAGCCGCAATCAGCCCGAGCTCAGCATCCCCGGCCTGATGGAAGAGGTAAAAAAAAAGGTAAACCGGCCGGTGCCTGAACTGGCCATCGCCGAGGATACCGAGATTGTGGAGATCAAGAGCGGCAACGGCAATGGCCACAGCCGCACCCCCCATGCCGCCGCGCGCGAGCTCAAAACCCTGAGCGACACCGTCGCCCATTTCCAGGAAGACGCGCCCACGTGCCCCAACTGCGGCCACGTCGCCGTCCGCAACGGGGCGTGTTACAAATGCCTGAACTGCGGCGAAAGCTTGGGCTGCTCCTGAGATTCCAGACCGGGGAAGCACGGCGCTTCCCTCTGTGTTGTGATTCGGGCCGGAAAGAAGACTACGGCTTTCCGGCCCGGGTTTTTTGAGGGGAGAGGTCGGAGGGAGGTGAGAGGTGTGAAGGCCGAGGTGAGAGGGAGAAGGGTACGGTAGGGCCGCGCTGCGCGCGACCGGCCTGGGGTGGACAATCGTAGGCTGAAAGGCGCAAGGTCAGAGCAAACCCTCACCCGGCCTTCGGCCACCCTCTCCCATCCGATGGGAGAGGGA
>DASRKU010000002.1:0-9409 GCA_035648815.1 Verrucomicrobiia bacterium
GGATTTCTGAGTATAGTCCAGGGCCTCGCGCAGAAAAAGATAGGCGTCCCGGCCGTAATGCTGATCTTTAGCCAGGATCAGCTCCAGACCTTCCTCAAAAGTGGGTTCGTGCATTTATTGATTCCGTGACCCGGAGCTTTCAGCCGCCACGCCGTTGCCGTGGGCCTGCCGGTCCGGTCCTGGCGACGGGTGTGCGGCCCGGTAGGCCTTCACCGTCCAGCCCAGCAACAACAAGCCGATCACCACGCAAAGCACCGTCTGTTCCTGCCTTGTCAGCCGGTTCACGTGCAAAAGTATAAGCAACGCCAGACCGAATCACAATGCCTCATTGTTCACCGTCGCAGGGAGGGCCGCGCTGCGCGCAAGGCGGTGGTGTGGTTCTGCAGATCGCGCAGATAGCGGTTGAAAGAACGACGAACGCGCCCAAAGGCATGTGGACTGTTCAAACCGGGGCCGCAACGAAGTTCACAAGCTTGTTGGGGACGATGATGATTTTCTTTACGGTCAGACCCGCCAGGAATTGCTGTACTTTAGTGCTGGCCTTGGCCGCCGCCTCCAGGTCGGCGCGGGATGCGTTGGTCGCCACCCGGATGACATCCCGCAGCTTTCCATTCACCTGGACCGGAATCTCCAGCGTGTCTTCGACCAGCAACGCCGGGTCGAATTGCGGCCAGGGAGAATAGGACAGGGATTCGGCGGCCTTTGATCCGGCCCCGGCAGTGTGGATCTTTTCCCAAAGCTCCTCCGACAGGTGCGGCGCAAAGGGGGCGAGCAATTTCAGAAAGGATTTAAGCGCCGACAACGGCTTTGTTTCCCAGGTGATCGCATCGTTGACGAACACCATGAGAGCGGAAATGGCGGTGTTGAATTTCAATCCGGCCAGGTCCTCGGTGACTTTCTTTATCGCCGAGTGAAGGACTTTCATTTGCGCGGGAGTCGGCTCCACATCCTGGATCGCCGGGTTCAAGCGAATTGAGGCGAGCAAGCCGGCATGCCGTTGCTCCTCTGTTGTCGTCAGCGCCTGTTCGAATTCGGTTTCGCTTTTCTCATCCACAAACAACCGCCATACCCGTCCCAGGAACCGGTAAACGCCTTCGACACCTTTGGTGCTCCAGGGTTTCACCATTTCCAGCGGACCGAGAAACATTTCGTACAGCCGGAAGGCGTCGGCGCCGTAGTCCACCAGGATATCATCCGGATTGACGACGTTACCGCGCGACTTGGACATCTTTTGGCTGTCTTCGCCAAGAATGAGCCCCTGGTTCACCAGCTTATAAAACGGCTCCGGTGTCGAGACATAGCCGAGGTCAAACAGCACTTTGTGCCAGAAACGCGCATAGAGAAGATGCAACACCGCGTGCTCCGTGCC
This sequence comes from Verrucomicrobiia bacterium, assembly GCA_035648815.1. Classification (GTDB taxonomy): domain Bacteria; phylum Verrucomicrobiota; class Verrucomicrobiia; order Limisphaerales; family BOG-1460; genus DASRKU01. Next base: position 1,370 of record DASRKU010000002.1, read on the forward strand.
GCCGACATACAGGTCGACCCCGGAAGTCTCCTGCCCTCGACTCTCGACCTTCGACCTTCGGCTGCTTTGCCCCATCCAATATCGTTCGGCTTCAGGCGCGGTGAAGGACTGTGCATTGCGGGGATCCAGGTAGCGCAGGTAATACCAGCAACTGCCGGCCCATTGCGGCATCGTGTTTGTCTCGCGCTCCGACCCATCCGGCAACTGGACCCAATCCTTCGCGCGGGCCAGTGGCGGCCGGCCGTCCGCGGTGGGTTTGTAGTCCTCCAACACCGGCGGCCGCAATGGCAACGACTCCTCGGGCAGCCCTTCATGATAAAGATTTCCATTCAAATCCCGCTTCCAAATAATCGGAAACGGCTCGCCCCAGTACCGTTGACGGCTGAACAGCCAGTCGCGAAGCTTGTAATGGATCACTGCCTTCCCAAGCCCCTTGGATTCGAGCCAGTGGGTGATTTTTGCCGCCGCCTCGGCTGTCGGCAGGCCGTCAATGGAAATTTCCCGATTTGCCGAGTTCACCGCAATTCCTGGATCACAGAAGGCGTCCTGGCGATCGCTTTGAGGCAGGGCCGCGCTGTGCGCGGCCTGCCCCGGCCCCGCTGACACCTCAACGACCTGCGCGATCTTCAATCCGAATTTTGTCGCGAACTCAAAATCCCTCTGGTCATGACCGGGCACCGCCATGATCGCGCCGGTGCCATAGCTGGCCAGAACATAGTCCGCAATCCATATGGGAATGGGTTCGCTGGTGGCCGGGTTGATTGCGTAAGCGCCGGTGAAGACCCCCGTCTTTTCTTTGGCCAGTTCTGTCCGTTCGAGGTCCGATTTTCGCGCCACGTCGGCCTTATACCTGGCGACCGCGGCGCGGTGTTCGGGAGTCGTGATCGCGTCCACGAGTTTATGTTCCGGCGCAAGCACCATGTAGGTGGCGCCGAACAATGTATCGGCCCGGGTTGTGAACACCGGAATCCGGGACTTGGAGTTCGAGATTTGAAATAAAATTTCGGCCCCTTCGCTGCGGCCAATCCAGTTCCGCTGCATTTCCTTGAGCGACTCGCTCCAGTCAATCCCCTGAAGATCCTCCAGCAGGCGTTCGGCATAACAGGTGATCCGCAGCATCCATTGCCGCATCGGCTTTCGAACCACCGGAAAACCGCCAACTTCGCTCTTTCCGTCCACAACTTCCTCGTTCGCCAAAACCGTCCCAAGCGCTTCGCACCACCAGACCGGAGCCTCCGAAACGTACGCCAGCCGGCACGCATCGCGATATGCCCGGCGCCGGGCCTCCATGTCCGCATCGGCAGCTCCGCCATGTGCTCCCGGTTCCGCAGGATATTTCAGCGTCTCAATCGGCTCCGCCTTGCGGGTCTCGGGATTGAACCAACTGTTGTAAAGTTTTAGAAAAATCCACTGGGTCCACTTGAAGTACTCCGGATCCGTCGTGTCCACTTCCCGGGTCCAATCGTAACTGAAGCCGAGGCTTTTGATCTGCCGCTTGAAAGTCGCGATATTGGTTTCGGTGGTAACGCGCGGATGCTGGCCAGTCTTGATGGCATATTGTTCCGCAGGCAGCCCAAATGCGTCCCAGCCCATGGGATGCAGCACATGGCGGCCTCGGGCCCGGCGGTATCGCGCCAGGATATCCGTCGCGGTATACCCTTCGGGATGGCCGACGTGCAGGCCTGCCCCCGAGGGGTAGGGGAACATGTCCAGAATATAATATTTTGCCGGGAAAAGGCTGGAGGATCCTACGCCACTCAACTGATGTCGCAGGACAAATGGGTGGCTGTCGGGCAACGGTTCGCCGGGATTAAATGCCCGAAAAGTCTGTTGATGATCCCAGAATTGCTGCCATTTGGGTTCAATTAGATGAAACGGATATTGCCTGCGTCCGGATGACATAAAGCCGGGAATATTGCGCAAAGCGCCAGTTGATACAATCGCAGAATGGGGGGGCCAGCCGTGGGAGGAGGCCGGCTCGCCTCATATCCTTTGACAGGTTCGCGTTTGAGGTGATAGTATGCCGGGGACATCGTAGCAAGACACTTGCGGCGCGAGTTTATGAGCGCAACAGCTTTAAGATCGTCCGAGATCCGCGATATGAGGCGAAAGCACGGCTTCACGCTGATTGAATTACTGGTAGTAATCGCAGTCATTGCGATTCTGGCGGGCATTCTTCTTCCGACATTGGCAAGATCCAGGGTTCGTGCGGAGGCCATTTTTTGCCTCAACAATACAAAGCAACTCACCGTCGCCTGGATGATTTATGCCGACGAGCACAACGGCCGCCTGGCATATAATCTCGGGGCCGATGCGACAAGCACCAACAGGATGACCATTTTGGGAAAACCCACACCGATGAGCGTGAACTGGGTGGATAACGTACTCGATTGGAACGCCCACAACCCGGATAACACCAACGCCGCAAAAATGATGTCCGGGGGAATTGCCCCGTACGCGATGGCGCCCACCGTGTATCGCTGTCCGGCGGACCATGCCGTGAGCAAGGATCAACGCCTGGCAGGCTGGCGGGGCCGCGTCCGCAGCTATTCCATGAACGCGATGATCGGTGACGCGGGGACCTTCACATTGTCGGGATGGAACGTAAACAATCCCGATTATGTTCAGTTCTTCAAGATCACCTCGATTCCGCAGCCGTCGGACATTTTTGTGTTTTTGGACGAACACCCCGACAGCATCAACGATGGGTATTTCCTGAATCGCGCTTACACTCATGAATGGCATGATTTGCCGGCGTCCTATCATAGCGGGGGTGCCAGCTTCTCATTTGCTGACGGACACGCCGAATTGCATCATTGGCGCGCTGCATCAACCAAGCCGCCGCCTCTCCCCGATGCCGCGGGGCTGCCCATGAAACTTCCAACCACTCCCGAGGCTCAGGCTGCGGAACTGGCTGATTTTTATTGGGTCATTTCCCGCATGAGCGTCGAGCCGAACCAGACGGAGTACCAACCCGACAAGCTGCAATAACCCGTCAAAGGTACTGGCGCAGGAAGTTTTCATCTCCCTCCCCGATCAGCAGGTAAAGTTTGTTCCCTTCTTTCCAACTCGCGGTTGCAGATCCATTGACTTCAGCCAGCGTCGGCATGCTGGACGGAACGCCCGAGACCGTTGCGTCTTCCGCGATCAATAACCAAAGGTCCGTGGTTTGCCCGGCAGGCAGCGGCCGGCCCGATTTGAAACAGATCATGGCAACCGTGTGGCCTCTCCATGACATGGCGGCAGTGCATCCAACCACCTGCGCCTTTTGCAGTCCCGGAGGCAGAGAGTAATCCGAGACTGCATGCCGCTGCGCCAGGAAAGATCGAACCTGGGCCGGATTCGACGTTTCCAGCTCCATCCCATACGTGCGGCGGGCGGCGCTCGTCATCCGCAGCCGGTAGGTGGCAAATTCCGAAGTGTCGCCCGAGCGGATCCAAAAGAGCGCCACGCCGGCCAGAAAAATAAAGGCGGCGAGCGCGGCGGCGATCAACCCGGGACGGCGGAGCATCGGCACGGTGTGCGCCTTCCGCTCCGAAAGAATCTGCTCCTTCAAACCCTCCGGGACCGCCACCTGCCTGAATTTCGCCCGCAGCGCGGCGTACGTTGCACAGTGCTCCTCCAGCCATGCACCCAACTCCGGATCGGATTGGCAAAGCCGCAATGCCTCGCTAAACTCCGCATCCCTGTCATCGGCGCTTCCGGGCCGGTAAAACCACAGGATTCTTTTGACTTCGGATGGCGTCATCAGCTTGCCGCCTTTCCGCTCACCCCGTCAGACAGGATTCTTTGGAGCTGCGCGATCCCGCGGGCCATCCGCGATTTCACGGTGCCCACCGGCACGTTGAGGATTTCCGCGATTTCCTTGTACGAACAGTCCTCCATATAAAACAGCGCCACAGGCGCCTGGTAGATTTCGTCGACTTTTCCGAGCGCTGCCAGGACATGGGCCCAATCCAACTCGCTGATCAATTGGGGCGAGAATGCCGGCAGTTCCAGGGGGACTTCGCTCAGTTCATAATGCGGAAAGCGCGTTTGTCTTCGCCGAGTTTCCAGAAACGCCCGATGCAGGGTCGTAAACAGCCAGGTCTTCACCTTGCTTCTATCCCGCAACTGGTGCCCTTTGGTGGCCCATACATAAAATGTTTGCTGCGTCAGGTCGCATGCGTCGGCTTCCGCCCGAGTCAGGCTAAAGGCGAATTGATACAGCGGCTCGTAATACTGAGCCACTATTGCTTCAAAATCATCGCCTGTCGCCATATCGCGGCATTAATTATAAGAGTCATGGCAAGCCCCGATGTTCCCAATTAACTGCAAAGGTTTCAGCGCCTTTCCGGGGAACAAAATCGCGCCCCATCCCTCTCATAAAGTGTGGAGATGAAGAAAAGGACCCGCATCTCTGCCATTGCTCAATTGAGAAAGATTAGTTCAAACCTAAATTGCGTCGAGACTTTCCACACGATTCTCCAACCGCCATCGGGTCTGGGAACACGCTCTCTCTCCATTCGCATCGTGGACATGGCCGCCGCTGCCGTCCATCTCCGGCGGTCGGCGCGCCGGCGCCGCTCCAGGCGCCGCTGGATCCGTCCCGCGGCCGTCCGCATGCCGGTGACCTCCTGGGTCATCCGATTTTGGCACCAGCCGATCCGGGTCTCGTGACCCGGCTGCGGAATATTCGACGATGCACAACGGATTGGGTTCTTCTTAAGATAACCATGTGAACGCCACGCGGACAGCGATTGCTGCCGGAGTTTATGCAGGATTGGGAGCCGCGGCGCTGTTGCTCAACTCCTGCTCTTCAGTGTCCTTGACCGTGATGGCCCCGCCGGAAGTTCCGGGCGCGCATTATGTCGGAAACAAAGCCTGCATGGATTGTCACGCCTCTTACGTGCGGCATTTTCCTGCCAGCCCCCACGCGCGCGTCCGCCTGGATCACGCTGCCGCGGACAGCGGCTGCGAATCATGCCACGGGCCCGGCAGCAAACATATCGAGGCAGGAGGCGGCCGCGGGAAGTTCATCGTCAATCCCGGCAAAGCGCCGGACGTGTGTTTTCAGTGTCATTTGGACACGCAAGCCCAGTTTCACCTGCCGCAGCGGCATCCGGTCGTCGAAGGGCGCATGTCCTGCACCGCGTGTCACGACCCGCATGGGACCGACATTTTCAAGCCTGCCGGCGGCCTGGCCATGGCCCGGCTCAACGAGAGCTGCGCGCAGTGCCACCGTGAGCAGGTCCAGCCGTTCATTTTCGAGCACGAAGCGCTGCGCGAAGGATGCGTGATGTGTCACCAGCCGCATGGCTCCATCAATCGCAAAATGCTCGTCCAGGCCGACGCCAATCTCTGCCTGCGCTGCCATGCGCAGATCCAGGGCCCAGGCGTTCGGGCCGGGGAAATTTTCATCGGCAAGGTCCCTCACGGGGCTCTGCTCCAACAGGGCGCCTGCTGGTCCTCAGGCTGCCACACCGCCGTGCATGGCTCCAATATCCACCCGAAAATGCTCTTTTAAGCGTGGCGCGCACCTTTGAATGAGCATCAGGAGATTCAACTCACCCGTGTGTCGCTCCAGATGCTCCCAAAGGCCGCGCGCTACGCGGACAATTCTCTGCCTGGCCGCCCGCATCGCCACCTTCGCCGCCGCCACGTCCCTTCCGGGAGCTGAAGTCGACATTTCGAAACTCCCGCCTTCCTTCCCCGGAGCGGTGGATTTTCAAAAAGATGTGCGCCCCATCCTGGAGCAATCGTGCTTGCGTTGCCACGGTCCTGAAAGGCCCAAGAGCCATTTCCGGCTGGATAATCGCGAGTCGTCATTGAAAGGGGGCGACAATAATCACGACGATATTGTTCCCGGAGACAGCGGGCACAGCCGGCTCATCCAGTATGTGGCCGGGCTTGTGGAAGACTTGCAAATGCCGCCGCCCGGCAAAGCTCCGCCCCTGACACCGGGGCAGATCGGAGTCCTGCGAACCTGGATCGACCAGGGCGCGAATTGGGGGGCCACCACCCCGCCTGCCCAGGCCGCGTTCTCCCTTTCTCCCACCCTGAGATGGGTGAATGTCAAAGGGGACTCCGCAAAATTCCGTGAAGTCGAAGAATTCAAAGAAGGATCGGGCGGCGGACTCCAGCGGTTTTCGATGGAGCAACAGACAGGGCCGGACACGAAATTCTCGGCCGAAGGGCATTTTTCGGTTCCGGACGATGAGTTACAGCTCAAGCTGGATTGGACGAAGACAGATCTTGGCTTTGTTCGTGGAGGGGTGGATCGCTGGCGCCGTTATTACGATGACACCGGCGGATATTACAGGCCTCTGCCGATGCCTTCGTTTGATCTTGGACGTGACTTGCAGCTCACGGTCGGCCGCGTATGGGCGAATTTTGGGCTCGCGCTCCCGCGGTGGCCGCTGATTGTTCTCGGTTACGAATACCAGTTCAAAGAGGGGGATAAATCCATGCTGGAGTGGGGACCTGTCAGCGGGAAGAACATCTACCCGGCCGCCAAGCACATCGACGAGCGGACGCATATTGTTAAACTGGATGTCACGCAGGAGTGGCTTGGCTGGACCGTCGAGGACCATGCGCGCGCGGAGTTTTTCAGCGACTCAACTGCCGATCAGCAAGGTCTCCGGTTCAGTATCGGCCCCGCTCCAGACGCAACGGTGCACACGAGCCAGGGATTTAACCACGTTTTGGGCGCCAACACCTTCCGGTTCGAAAAGCAAATCGAGGACTGGTGGTTCGTCTCGGGCGGTTATTTGTTCACGCACTTCGACGGCACCTCCGACCTGAGCCAGTCGACGACCGATCCGCTGGCCAACCCGGTATCCGGACCCTTCTGGGCCGACCATGTCACGCTGCGGCGCGACATGCATGCCTTCAGCATCGCCAACAGCCTGCTTCCAGTTTCCGGCCTGAGCTTCTCGGCCGCCGCACAATGCGAGTTCTCCCGGCAGGAAGGGTTTGGAAATATCGCGCTCGACAATGGAGATCCCAATATTCCCGGATCGTTCCAGCTCCAGCCCGCGACCGTGCAATCGGATCTCGATGAAACCAAAATTATGGAGGACGCGGACCTTCGGTATACCGGAATACCGTTCACCGTGTTATTCGCCCAGGGCCGGTTTTCGCAGGATCGCATCGGCCAGTTCGAGCGCGAAGCCGGCACATCGCCCGAAGACTTTCTACGGAACACCGATTACGTGAATGATCTCAAAGACGGCCGGGCAGGGTTCAGCACTTCACCCTGGCGCTGGATCGCATTGGAAGGGCACTACCGCTACAGCCAAAGCGACAGCGATTACAATCATCTTGTCGATCAATCGCCCTCGGGCGGCCTCGGCTACTCGGCTTTCATCCGGGCACGCAAAACCGGCACCGATGAAGCCCAGGGCAAACTGGTGCTCCATCCGGCTTCCTGGATCAAAACGTCCTTCACTTATCAATGGACGGAGTCGGACTATTTTGTTTCGACCGATCCCGTTCAGGATCCTTTTTTTGGGGCGGTTTCTCCCGGCGGGCCGATTCTGGCGGGGACTTATCGCGCGCAGGGCTATGGCGTGAATCTTTCAATCACCCCAGTCCAAGGACTTTTCCTATCAGGCTCCTTCACATACAACAATACCCGCACCATCACGGCCACACAGGGCAATCCAGCCCTGGCCCCTTATGAGGGCAGTAACTATGGTTTTATCGGGAGCGCCAGTTACGTGCTCAATCCCAAAACCATCCTGGATGCCGCCTGGTCTTATTCCCACGCCGGCTACGGCCAAAACAATGTCGCCGCAGGCCTGCCGCTCGGACTCGACTATACCCGCCAGGTCCTCAGCGCCGGCATCAGCCGCCATCTCACCAAGGCCGTCTCCTCGCGCCTGCAATACAGCTTCTTCCAATACTCAGAACCCAGCACCGGCGGAATCAATGATTTCACAGGCCACGGCGTGTTCGGCACGCTGAACATCACCTGGTTTTGACTTATCCGGAACAAATGCCAATAAACGAAACACCACCGGCGTCGATCGGCAGCCTCTCGAATCCATCTGCGGCCAC
>DASRKU010000003.1:0-7438 GCA_035648815.1 Verrucomicrobiia bacterium
GAGTGGAAGCAACAGCGATGGGTTTGCTTCTCCGGGCCGGTTTCATTTTCCCGGCCGCAGGCCCTGACCCGTCATAAATGTGAATCGCAGGTTCGGGCACGGCCCCAGGCGCGGCTTCGCCTTTTCCGTCAATCCCGGCTGCCTCTGCAGCTTTGTCCCCGGCTTTGGCTTTGCCCAGGACTTCCGAGCTGGTGGCCGCAGCCACTTCGCGCCCAGGAATGACTTCGACTTCCTCATCGGCGGGCACAGGCTCTTTGACCGGCTCGTTTGACGCCGTTTTCCTGGCTCGTGCCGGCCTGCTTTGCGGAATGCTTAAATCCCTGACCGTCGGTTCCGGAACCGGCTTGAGATCGGGCCCGAGCCCGGAACGCTCGACCTGTTCCTGGAGTTTTTTTGCCTGCTGATGCAGGTCGCGGGCGCGGCGCTCGAGGGCCTGCTCTTCAACAGGCAATGGTTCGGCGGCTTTCCCGGAGCCGGCCCACAGCGCGCGGATCCAGTTGCCAAGGTGAAAATTGGTGAGAAACAACAGGCTGATCAGCAGCAAGGCGCTGTAGACGACCATCGCCCCCGCGCCGCCCAGCAAGCTCAATCCGTATTGGTAATTGCGGGTCTCGCCGTAGCTGGCGTACCCGAGCCATCCGCCGATGCTTTGGGAGCCGATGCTTTCATGCAGTTTTCCCAGAGGGCTCGTTTCGCCTGCGATGTACAGCAGCCCGGTCAGTGACACCAGGAGAAGGCCGGACCAGAGCATGGATTGACGGGCCCGCACGCGAAAATGAGCCGGCCAGTCCAAAAGGTAAGCGGTGCCGAAAAAGAGCAATAATTCCGGCAAGAGGTACCCCACGATGCCGAGGGGAAGAAACGACCACCATGCCGCGTAAGCCCCCAAGGGTCCGATCCAGTTATGGATCGGCTTATTCACGAGGGTGGTATGGAACGACACATCGTTGCGATCGAAGGAGACCTGGGCCACGAAGAGGAGGAGAGCGGCCGCGATTAACGCCACGCCGATGACGTCATTGAACCCGCGGGAGGATTCCGAATCCGCTGATGCCTTTCGTGCCATGCCCGAGAGTAGCAACTGGAACTTGAGAGTTCAAAGTTCAAAGTGGGGCCGAGCGGAAAGGCGGTTTAACAGAAGGTAACGAAGATAACGAAGGGGCACTGGATGCCGGCAGTCCGCTTTTTCAGCTTCGCGCCTTCGCGGCTTCGCGTGAGCCCAATTGATTTGATTTAACCCCGACTTCAACCCGCACCCCCTGTGGACGGCCCAATTGACTTGGCCTGATGCTCTGTTAGCGTGCTGTAGCGGCATGGCGGACTGGCTTTCCAAATTTCGAAAAATTCAGAGCGACGCCCTGGCGTTGTGGGACGAAAGCATCTTCCGCCGGCGCGGCGAGCCTTCGCGCTTCTACAAATTCGTCCACTTCTGGGTCCTGGTGGGAAGGAGTTTCTCGCGCAACCGCTGCCCGATCCGGGCCTCGGCCCTCTCGTACACCACGTTGTTTGCCCTGATTCCCATGCTCGCCGTGGCAATGAGCGTCACGACCATCTTCCTCAAAAAGGAGGGCAAGGAACAGATCGAGCGCGTCATCGAAAGATTCGTTTCCACCGTGATCCCCCCGGCCGCCATCGATACGAACACGCCAGCCCCGGTCGTTTTGCCACCCGGTTCCGCAGTCTCGACCAACCAGGGCACGGCAATCGAGGTCCCGCCTCTCGACGCGGCAGGGGAGACGAATGCCGAGCCGCCGCTGCTCGTCAACGATACGCGGATCAGCGCTGCGCAACGGAAGGTGGCTGAACAGATTTATGGGTTCGTCCAGAACGTGCAAAGCGGGGCGATTGCGGGCGTGGGTATGCTGGCCTTGATTTACATGGCGATGCAGTTGCTGAACCAGGTGGAAAGCACGTTCAATGACATTTGGGGTGTGGTGCGGGGGCGCAACTGGCTGCTGCGGATAGTGATTTACTGGGCGACGATGACGTTGGGCGCGTTGTTGATGGCGGGGGCCCTGGGCCTGTCCAGCGGGCCGCATTTTGAGAAGACCCAGCACATGATCAGCAGAATGCCAATCATCGGGCACTATGTGTTCCCGATACTCACGGTCATGCTGATCTGGCTGGCGTTTTCGATGCTTTACCAGCTTGTGCCCAATACCAAGGTCCGTTTCAGCGCGGCGCTGGTTGGGGGACTAGTGGCCGCGTTGCTTTCCCATGCAAACAACGCGTTCGGTTTTCTCTACGTATCGCGCGTCGTGACGAATAGCAGGATCTACGGCAGCCTTGGGCTGATACCGGTATTCATGGCTGGTCTTTACCTTTCCTGGCTCATCCTGTTGTTCGGGGCGCAGGTGGCTTACGCGTTTCAGAACCGGCGGCTGTATTTGCAGGAAAAACTCGCCGAAAACGTCAACCAGCGCGGGCGCGAGTTTGTGGCGCTGCGGCTCCTGACGTTTGTCGGGCAACGTTTCCATCTTGGCAGGCCGCCTCCAACGATTCACGAAATGTCCAGCGAGCTGGGGATTCCCAGCCGGCTTGTGCAGCAAGTGCTCCAAACACTCGCGGCTGCCCATTTGATCGTTGAAATATCGGGCGCCGAACCAGCCTACACAGCGGGCCGGCCCTTGGAGGCGATCACCGCCCACCATGTGTTGATGGCGATGCGGGCGACGCCGGGCCAGGAACTGCAGACGCGCGAAGAGCCGGTGCGCGAGGAGGTTTACGGAGAATTTGCACGCATCCAGGAGGCGGAGAAGCAAGTCGCCAGCACCATCAGCCTCCTCGCGCTGGTGCAGCGAGCCGAAGCCAGGCTGGAAACCTCTTCCCCCGCCCTGGCGGATAGTGAAATGAAAATTTCACCAGCCATTGTGCGCCACAGCAAACCAGGTGAAACGGCCCCGGGCCACGCTGAACCCAGCCCCAGCCGCAGCAAGGAGGGTTGATCATGATCGTCGGCTTGCCAAAGGAAATTAAGGAACAGGAGTACCGTGTCGCCTTGCTGCCATCGGGGCCTTATCAATTGATCCGCCACGGCCATCAGGTCCCGAAAAGGGGTCAGTTAAAAAAAGGGGTCGGTTAATGGTATTGTCATATTCTTATTGTCCTCTGGATTCGCGATAGAGCAGCCAGGTTAAATACCCACGACTGCCCATGTTCAGCCGACTGGCAATCCAGGTTAGCGGCATCGTTGTCCCAGTCCGCAGACGGATTGCCAATCGCACTTTGCCTGGGTCCCCCTTGCGCCGGCTCGCCAAATCTTTCTCCGTCCACCTCATCCGCTTTAACTCCTCCTTCACCAACCGCTCGGCCCGCACCTCGGCGCCTTCCTGTACTTCCGCCCCGTAATGGCTCGGTCCTGGACCCGTGCTCAACTGTTCCAGCAACTCGCGCCGAAATGCTTCATCTCCAAGGCACCACCCACGCTCTACCCGCTTGAATTCTCCGCCCAGCTCCTCCTTGCGCCGAGCTTCCATCCGCTCAGCAAAAACCCGCCGTCCAGCTTTGCTGTCCCTTGGTATCCGCCACTCTCCCAATAACCGGTCCACCCGCAACCAAACCGGACGCTTGGAGGGCACCTTCAGATATTCCGGATAGCTGCCCCACACAAATTCAGACAGCGGCTGCCCCGCCTTGAGCAAGCCCGTCCGGGCGGGATTCAGATGCACGTAATCGCACACCGTTTTGAGATACCCATCCCCGCTGCCCTCGACCACCAGCGCCTTATACCGCCCGCTGAACAAATGCCCAAATTCCTTGTGCCGCCGGTTAAACCGGCTGGTGTAGGTCCCCAGAAACCATTTCATACCCGCCACCAAATTGGCCTGCGGCGTCTCGACTACCAGGTGAAAATGATTGCTCATCAGGCAATACGCGTGAATTTGCCAGCCCGTCTTCTGGCAGGCTTCTCCTAATGTCTCCAGAAAGCGTTCCCGGTCCTTGTCGTCCTCGAAAATGGCTTCCCTCCGATCTCCCCGATTCATCACATGATAAATCGCACCCGGGTATTGAATTCGCACCTTTCGCGCCATGCCCAACCCTCACAAACATACACTCAATATGTCAATACCATTAACTGACCCCTTTCTTTATCGTGGCCGCTGATCGTCTCCCGAGCCGGAAAGATAACGCGAGCTTGCGCCGTCGCGGTCCGACGAGAATGAGGGCAATGATGGTGCAAACAAACGCCGGTGGCAGCGCGCCCGATGATGGAGTCTCGTTACCTCGACTGCTACGGTTTCAATCCTCAGCGAACAGGTATTCCAGATCGGTCTTGGAGAGGCTGCGGGCGAAACCTTCTTCACCGAGCACGTCGGCGATTGTTTGCGACTTGCTCTGTTGCAGTTCCCAGATTTTTTCCTCGACGGTGCCGGGCGAAATGAGGCGGTAGGCATTGACGGCGCGGGTCTGGCCGATCCGGTGAGAGCGGTCGATGGCTTGCGCCTCGACGGCGGGGTTCCACCACGGATCGTACAGCACGACGTAGCTGGCGGTGGTCAGGTTGAGTCCCGTTCCGGCCGCGCGCAGGCTGAGCAGGAACACGGCGGCATTGGGATCGGCCTGGAAGGCATTGACGACTTCCTGCCGGTCCTTGGTTTGGCCGGTGAGAATGTGCGTATTGAACTGGCGCAACCGGCACTCCTGCTGCAAGAGATCGAGCATCTGCACGAATTGACTGAAGACGAGCACCTTCTGCCCTTCGGCAAGCAAAGGCTCCAGCAACTCAAACAGAGTCTCGGTCTTGCCCGACGCGGAGTCGCTGCCCACAAGCCGCGGATGACAGCAGATTTGCCGAAGCCGGGTCAGCGCGGCAAGGACGTGAATCTTGCTCTTGTTGACCCCCTTCTCCGCCACCACTTGCATCACTTGTTCCCGGCTGCGCCGCAGTTCGGCCAGGTACTCTTTCCGTTGCTGCTCGCCCAACTCGCAATCGCGCCGCTGCTCGATGCGATCGGGAAGATCCTTGGCGACGTGCTTCTTGAGGCGGCGAATCAGCAGCGGGCGCAACCGGGCAGAAAGGCGCCGCCGCGCAATGCGCTGCTCCATCTCGACATTTTCGACTCCGCGCGGCTCGTAGATCTCGACGAAATGCTCCTGCGTGCCCAGGTAGCCGGGTTGGACGAAATCGACGATGCTCCACAGGTCCAAAAGCCGGTTCTCCAGCGGTGTGCCGGTCAAGGCCACGCGGTATTCGGACTTCAATTGCTTCACCGAGATGGTGACCTGCGCTCCGGGGTTCTTGATGAATTGAGCTTCATCAAGGATGACGGCGCGGAAGGAGAATTTCTGCAATTCCTCGAGGTCGCGGCGAAGCAGGGCGTAATTGGTGACGATGAGATCGTGCTGGGGGATTTGTTTGCGCAGATTGTGCCTGGCGGCGCCGCTCTCGAGCACGAGCACCTTGACGTGCGGCGTGAAACGATTGGCTTCGCGACGCCAGTTGTGGAGCACCGAAGCCGGGCAGATGACGAGGGAAGGCTGATGATTTTTTTTGTTTTGGGCCTGCAACCACGCCAGCCATGCGAGCGTTTGCAGCGTCTTCCCAAGGCCCATGTCGTCGGCAAGCACGCCGCCCAGCCGAATGCGGGTGAGGTGGCAAAGAAAATCAAATCCTTCCTTCTGGTAAGGCCTCATTTCGGCCTGCACAAGGTCCGGAAGTTCGGTCGAGGGAATTCCCTTGAAATCCTTCAGGTTTGCCCGAAGCGCTTTTGCCTGCGCCGAATCGGCAAACCGTTTCAATCCCTCCTCATCCAGGTGCGCCGCCTGTTCCAACCCGATGCGCTGGGGAACGGGAATCAGGCCATCGACACCCAGGTCGGCCATGGCTTCGTGGGCGGATTGGACCGCGGTGGTATCGAGCTCGACCCAGCCGGAGTCAGGCAGTTTTACAAACCGGCTCGTGGCCGCGGCGAGCCGCTGCAAATCCGCAGCCGTGAGCTTGAGTCCTTCCTGTTCCCACTCGGCCGACACGGACAGCCAATCGATGCCGCTGCCTTTGACGGTGAGCCGGGGTTTGAGCTGGCGCGGGGTCAGGAACAGGCGATGGAAGGCAGGGTTGCCGAGGTATTCGGCTTCGGAGGGCCGGTCGGGCCAGGCGCGGGCAAGGGTTCCAAGAAAATTTTCAGTGGCATCGCCCACCCACAAACCCGGTTCAGGCGTAAACCAATCCAGTTGACGCAGCCAGAGCGCAGCCGGTTCGAGTCTCGCATCATCCAGGACCTCGGGTTTGCCCGCAGGCGCCCGGCGCAGTTCCTGGATCTGCCATTCGTGACCGTTCCAAAACCAAACGCTTTGATCGCGCTTGCTCCGGGCCAGCAACCGCAGCCGGACGGTGTCGTCGAGCAATTCAAAAACAAATTGCGGAACGGCCGGGTGACTGATGCACAGTCCTTCCCAATCGATGCCCTGGCTGGTTTGGGATCGCCGCAAATGGGTGAGCAACCGGTGGCTGAGCTTTCGGACCGGCACAGCGGGTTTTTCTGTCCACAGATCCAGCACTGCGGAAGGCGGGGCGTTCCGAAGCAGGTAAAACGTATTGCCCGCCAGCGCCAGCAGCGGCTGGCTCGCAAAAAACCGGATGTCTTTGAGGTCGCGCGCCCCTCCTGCCGGAAGCGTAAGCCGGTGCGTGAAGGACAATTCCTGACCGCCATTTTCGAGAAAAGGCGTCAACTCCGCCACCTCACCCAGGAAATGCAGCGGGCTGCCGTCGGCCAATTCCAGCCGCGAGGTGTGTCCCCATCGAGCCAGCCACTGCAGCAGTTCCATTTGCGTCAACACCAGCGTCTCTCCGCCATCCTGGCGATGGGAATGGGTGGAGGCCAGCCACTGGACAAATTCCCAGTCACCAGGCCGGAACAACTCCTGTTCGTGCGCGGCGCGCGTGGTTAATTCGATGATGTCGCGAAGGCTCCTGACTTTCTCGCCGGTACGGGGGCGCATGAGGTGGAATTGCACGGCGAGGCAGAAGTGGGCCGGTCGCTCGCTGTCCGGTTGCGGGGCGCAAACAATGCGCAAGCACGCGCGCGGAACATCCAGGTGGACGGGTGTGAATGGGAACAGCCAGTTCTCCAGTTCCCGGACGAGTTTCTGTTCTTGTTCGGCCTCTTCGACTTCGGCAAACCTGCCGAGGTTTGCGTAAGGGGCCAGTTCGGTGGGGACGGAGCGGTGCGCGCGCAGGAACAGGAACGCAAGCTCCTCGAGCCGCCCATTGCCGTGCGCTGACAGCAGCTTCGGCCACCAGTCATTAGCCGGGAAATCCTTTCGCGATAGCGAGAGCCGCTCGAAATAATCCTCCAACAGGAGCCACGAGCGCTGTGAATCCGCGCACGTTGCGAAGCCCTTCAGAAGCTCCTCGCGCTCGCTGATCGTCGCCTTGGAGTCCGAGAGTTCACGGCGCAAGTCCGCAAACGCACCGTAAGTCTGCGAAAGGACTTTATGG
>DASRKU010000004.1:0-2618 GCA_035648815.1 Verrucomicrobiia bacterium
TTCGGCAACATTGTCAAATACATCAAGATGGCGGCCAGCTCGAACTTCGGCAACATGTTCAGTGTCGTGGGGGCCAGCGCGTTCCTGCCTTTCCTGCCCATGCTGCCAATCCAGGTGCTGACCAACAATCTCCTGTACGACTTCTCGCAGACCACCATCCCCACCGACCAGGTGGACGCCGACTGGCTCACCAGGCCGCGCCAGTGGAGGATTGGCAGGCTCCTGCGTTTCATTCTGTTCATCGGGCCGATCAGCTCGATCTTCGATTACCTGACGTTCTTTCTCATGCTGCATGTGTTCAACTGCTGGCACAACCCGGCCCTGTTCCACACCGGCTGGTTTGTGGAGTCGCTCTTCACCCAGACGCTCATCATCCATGTTATTCGCACCAACAAAATCCCATTCATCCAAAGCCGGGCCAGTTGGCCGCTCATCCTTACCTCCATAATTATCGTCGCGGCCGGCGCCTGGCTGACGGTATCGCCGCTGGCGACCACGCTAGGGTTCGTCCCGCTACCGCCGCTGTTCTGGCTGTATCTGGCCCTCATGCTGCTGGGCTATGCGCTGCTGACCCAAGTGGTGAAGACCTGGTTCATTCGCCGGTTTGGCGAATGATGGCGGGGGGGAAGAATGCATTCATTGAGCAAGAAATGAGGATATTTAATTTGTGTTTTACGCCCGCCCTCACCTTTTGTCCTCTCCCCCAGGAGAGGAAATGGCATTCGCTGAGGTTGCTTCGAATTGACGGACAGGGAATAGAGTGAACAATGAACCATCCAGTCTATGAATCAAACCCCGGTCAAACTCCGCCGCCAATTCGATGAAACCTTCAAACGCGAAGCCGTCCAGAACTGGCTTAATAGTGGCAAGTCCGCTCCTGTGATTGCCCGGGAACTGGGCCTGTTGGCCAACCGGCTCTATGCTTGGAGAAAGCGCTTTGCCCCCGCCGACGCCGGGGGGAGGGCGGCGGCGGGGGCAAAGCCCGGCTCGCCCGCCGATCTTCAAGCTCAATTGGACGCCGCCCGGCGCGAAATCGCTCGGATCTCCGAACAACGGGACATATTAAAAAAAACGTTGGGCATTCTCTCCGAACCGTCCACGAACGCTATGCCCGGATCGACGCGATGAAACTCGATTATACCATCCTTTCGCTTTGTGCGAACTTGGAAGTCTCGCCCAGCGGTTATTACGACTGGCAAAAACGGCGCGTCGCTCCCGGTTCGCGCGCAGTGGAAAACCAAAGGCTGGCCAAACAGATCGAGGCGATTCATGTCCAAAGCCGGCAAACTTACGGCAGCCCGCGCATCGTGGATGCGTTGCGCAAACAAGGCTGCCGCCATGGCCGCAATCGCATCGCCCGCCTCATGAAGGCAGGGGACCTGTGCGGTCGCCAGCAGGGTCGCTATCGCGTCCGGACGACCGACAGCAATCACGACCAGCCCATCGCGCCCAACCACCTGGCCCAAGCACCCAAGGCCACCGCGCCCAACCAGCTCTGGGTGGCCGACATCACCTATATTCAAACCCAGGAAGGCTGGCTTTACCTTGCTGCCATCCTGGACCTCTACAGCCGCAAGATCGTCGGCTGGGCCATGAGTGAGCGCATCGACACCCTCCTGGTTCTAAAAGCTTTGGGCATGGCCCTCTTGCAGCGGAATCCGCCAGCCAATTTGCTCTGCCACTCCGATCGCGGCGTCCAATACGCCAGCGCCGATTACCGCCGCGCTCTGAGCCAGGCTGGCCTGGTTGCCTCGATGAGCCGCAAAGGCAACTGCTACGACAACGCCAACATGGAAAGCTTCTGGAGCACCCTCAAATGGGAACTGATTTTCCGCCGCAACTTTGCCACTCGCACCCAGGCGCGCAGCGAAATCTTCGATTACATCGAGTCGTTCTACAATCGCCAGCGCGCCCATAGCGCGCTGGACTACCATTCGCCCGTTGACTTCGAACTCCAAAACAACTAACCAAATGACTCAACTTCTCTGTCCGTTTTATCGAAGCAAGCCCACTTTATCATAAAAGTTAAAGAGCGTGCGTTGAATTTTGCGACGATCTGCCGCGAGTTTGAAGTGAGTCGGCGGACGGGATACAAGTGGTGGCGACGCTATCAGGAAAGCGGTATGGACGGACTGAGGGAACGGTCACATCGACCTCATCGTTGTCCGCATCAGAGCGCGCCGGTATGGAGCGACCGGATCGTGGCGCTGCGTTTGCGTCATCCCAGTTGGGGGCCAAAGAAGTTGCGGGTTAAACTCGTGGCTCGTTATGGGGAGGCGGAGGTGCCCGCGGTGAGCACCTTGGGAGCGCGGCTTAAGGCGAGCGGTTTGGTGCGTTCCCGGTGGCGTCGGCGGGTTCAGCCCCCGCGGCAGCCCGGGAGGTTGACCCTGGCAACTTATCCCAATCAGGTATGGGGAGTGGATTTCAAAGGCTGGTTTCGGACGGGCGATGGTCGGCGGTGTGATCCCTTGACGATGAGCGATCTTTACAGCCTCTATTTGGTTTGTTGCCAGGTGGCGGCTGACCAGAGTTATGCCCAAGCGCGGCATTGGTTTGAAAAAGTCTTTAGGCAATACGGTTTGCCGGAGGTGATCCGGGTGGACAATGGTGGTCCATTT
>DASRKU010000005.1:0-2340 GCA_035648815.1 Verrucomicrobiia bacterium
CTCCATACAAGTACGAGCCGGCAAGGTCCGGCATCCGTGTTCCGCGATAGACAATCCCGCCGATAATGCAATCGCGCGCGCCTCTGGGCGCGCTCAATCTTCAGCGGCGTCACGCCGAGAAGCACAACCTGCCTAGCGGCGGGTTGCTCCACGGAAACATTTTCCCATTGTCGCCCCGAGCGCCCACAAAAGGCCCGTTTTCGGGAACATTTGAGCCGTGGCACTGCCGTTGCTCAGCAACTCGGAACTTTTTGCATGATCGACGCATTGTTCAACGACCCGTACTACTTGGCTGGAAAAAAAAATCTCGATGCCATCGTGCTGCGTCATGAAGCCATTGCGAGCAACATCGCGAACCTGGAGACGCCGGGGTATAAGCGCCTGGATTTGGCACCATCCTTCAAGGCGGAGCTTGAGCGGGCGTGCGCCGCCGGGGACCCCCAACAGATTGCCGGGCTGACGCCTTCGATTGCGCCGGATCCGAATGCCGTGGCCCGCAGCCCGGACGGGAACACGGTGGACCTGGAGAGTGAAATGATGAACTTGAACCAAAACACGTTGGCGCACGCTGTGCAAACCCAGCTCATCAGCAGCGCCTTGATGAGACTTCAAATGGCCATCTCCGGCAAATCCTAATCGCGCGTATGATTGATATTCTTGGTGGACTCCAGAGTACGACGGCCGCGCTGAACGCGGAGCGCACACGGCTGGACGTGATATCAGAAAACATCGCCAACGCGTACACCACGCGCGGACCCGATGGCAAACCGTATCAGCGGCAGGTGGTTGTTTTCGAAAAAGCCATGCAGCAGGCTCTGAACGGCCAGACACCCACTTCCGGTTCTCAGGTCGCCCGCATTCAGAAGGATAACCGCGCCGCCCAGATGGTCTACGAGCCAGGCCATCCGGACGCGAATGCTCAGGGGATGGTCGCTCTCCCGAACATCAATATTCACGAGGAAATGGCCGATTTGATCGCTGCTTCGCGGGCCTTTGAAGCGAACCTGGCAGTCGTCAAGAATTCCAGATCCATGGCGCTTTCGGTCCTGTCCATCGGCAAGCGATGATTTGATTCATGTATCCGGTATCTGCCATCCCTTCCATGACGCCGGGTTACGGCGTCATGCCGCGTCCGGAGATTGCTCCTCCGTCCACGCTGCCCACACCCGGGGTGGATGCGCCGTCGCCGGCCGACTTTCCGGGCGGACTCACGCCGACGCAACCGGCAGGGGAAACCTTCGGCAGCCTGCTGAGCCGGATGGTGGGCGAAGTAAACGCCAGCCAGAACGCGGCGACCGGCGCTGTCCAGTCCCTGCAGAGCGGCGGCAACGTTTCCCTGCACCAGGCGGTCATCGCCATGGAGGAAGCCAGCGTCTCCTTTCAATTGATGGTCGAGGTCCGCAACAAACTGCTCGACGCGTACCAGGAAATCATGCGCATGCAGGTCTGAAGTTGAAAATCGCTCATGACACAAAAACATATCCCGTCCATTTCAAATCGTTACCGCGCCAGGCATCAGGAAGGCCGCCTGGCGGTAGGGGCGCACTGCGTGCGTCCGGCTGCGCGCAGCGCAGCCCTACCAGCAACGATTGAACCGTTTAAAGCCTCAAAGATTGACTCCTTTGCTTCATGAACCGGAACTTGTCCAAACTTGGCTCCCAACTGCTTGACATCTGGAAACAGCTCGGCGCCAGCCAGCGCCTGAGCATTGTCGCCGCGACGTTCGTGCTGGTCGCCGGCCTGGGCGCACTGGCTTTCTGGTCTTCGCGCACCGAGTACGGACTCCTGTACGGAAAGCTTTCCGACAACGAATCGGCCAAGGTCATCGCTGCGCTCGATGACGCCAAGGTCACTTACAAAATTTCCGGCGGCGGCAGTTCCATCATGGTCCCCACCGACAAGGTTTACCTGATGCGCATGCAACTGGCCGGGCGCGGCATCCCGCGGTCCGGTGACGGCGTCGGATTTGAAATCTTCGACAAACCCAACTTCGGCATCTCCGATTTCGTGCAGCGCGCCAATTACATCCGGGCCGTCCAGGGCGAACTGGCCCGCACGATCGGCAATCTCGACGAAGTGGAATCGGCCCGCGTCATGATCGTGCTGCCCGAGAACCGCCTCTTGCTGGACAAGGACAAACACCCCACCGCTTCCGTGTTCGTCCGCGTCCGCGGCAACTCTCCTTTGCAGCCCCAGGCCATCAACTCCATCCGCTTCCTGGTGGCAAACTCCGTGGAAGGACTCAAGCCGAACAATGTTTCCATCGTGGATAACCTCGGAAACGTACTGTCGGAAAACACCGAGAACGACTCGCTCACCGGCCTGACCAGCACCCAACTC
>DASRKU010000006.1:0-8147 GCA_035648815.1 Verrucomicrobiia bacterium
GAGTCCTGATTCCGCCAAGTGCCGCACCAGTTTCAGGCGCTGGCTTTCGCCTCCCGAAAGCGTGTTGATGGGCTGGCCCAGCCGCAGGTAACCCAGGCCCACTTCCTGAAGCAGCTTCAGCTTCTCCACCGCCCGCACCCCGGCCCGGGCGTCCGCAAAAGCACCGAGAAAATCAACACACTCGTCCACCGTCGCTTCCAAAAGATCCGCAATAGACCATGAGACAGCCCCCGGGCGCGAGGTGCGCGTCCAGCGACGCGGGCCAAGACCCTGCGAAGCGGCCCGCGGCCGTTGACCTTCCATTTTCACCTGGAGAATATGCTCTCGATAGCGGCGGCCCTGACAATCCGGACACCGAATAAACACATCACTCAGAAACTGCATCTCGATTTTTTCGAAGCCGGCCCCGCGACACCGTTCGCATTGGCCCTGGCTGGAGTTGAAGCTGAACGCGCTCGCATTGAGGCCGCGTTGCATGGCGGCTTCAGATTGCGCAAACAATTCCCGGATATCGTCGAAGGCGCCGGTGTAAACGGCGGGATTGGACCGTGGCGTCTTGCCTAGAATGGACTGATCGACGAGCACGGCACGGCCCAGATGTTTCCATCCGGTCAGAACCGATGAAGCTGAAGGCTCCTGTTTTGCCGCACCCGGCTCTTCCTCAACCCCTGGGTTCGCGGGTTCTGACGATAACGGCTCGATCCGGTCGGAAGCCTTGGCGGTTGCGGCTCGGGAGTTCAATCGCTCCTGGAGCGCCGGCAGCAGCGCGTCGCGAACCAGTGTGGATTTTCCCGAACCACTGACCCCGGTGACACAGACAAATCGGCTGAGAGGAATGTCGACGGCGAAGTCGACGAGGTTATGCCGGGTCACGTGGCTCAACCGCAGGGTGCCTGGATCACTGGAATTGCCGTGCGCTTCAGATTGGCGCGCGGGAACACGGGATGGGATCGTCCCGGCCGACGCGTCATTCAAGAGCAATTCGCAAGATGGCACGTTGGAGGCGACAGGTCTCCTGGCAGGAATCTCGATTTGGGTTCGCCCGCTGAGGTAAGCGCCCGTTAAGGACGATTCAGACATCATCAATTCGGCGTAAGGGCCTTCAAAGACCACCTCACCGCCGGTGGCCCCGTGGCCCGGACCCAGGTCGATAATGCGATCGGCGGCCCGCATCACGCTGGCTTCATGCTCCACGACCACGACGGTGTTTCCCGTATCGCGAAGCTGCATCAGGATACGGACCAGCCGCTCGGTATCGCGGGGATGCAGCCCGACGCTGGGTTCATCCAGGACAAAGAGCGTGTTGACGAGCCGTGTGCCGAGGCACGTTGTCAGGTTGACGCGTTCGGTTTCACCGCCTGACAACGATCTCGTCGGCCGGTCCAGGGTGAGATACCCAAGGCCGACTTCCTGCAGATATTGCAGGCGGGAGCGCACTTCGGACAGAACGAGAACCAGAGGATCTTTTGCGCTGGTGACTTTGGCCGTCAGCGACCGCGACGCCTGTTCCACCAGCGCCAAGGCGTCAGAAACGGGCAGCGCATAAAAATCCGCCAGCGTTAAACCATTCAGGCTCCCACGGGTCTCGCCGAACTGAGGCTCCAGGCGATACAGCAAGGTTTCAGGCTGGAACCGGGCGCCCTTGCATGCGGGACAAGGAGTGTAAGCGCGGTATCGCGACAGCAGAACGCGGACGTGCATTTTGTAGGCCTTCGATTCCAGCCATCGAAAATAGCCTTTGACTCCATACCAGGCGCGAGGCCACTCATGCTCCTCATCCTTCCCGTAATCCAAATCTCCATCCAGCACCCACCGTCGGTGCTGTGGCGACAGTTTGCAAAACGGCACGTCCATCGGCACATGGCGGCTTCTGCAAAACTTCGCGAGATCCCGCTGGGAATCGGCGCTGACGCCTGTGCGCCAGGGCTTGACCGCTCCCTGGGCCAGCGTGAGCGAGTGATCCGGCACCGCAAGATCGTAATCGATCGAAATCGTCCGTCCGAACCCGCGACAAACCGGGCAAGCGCCCAAGGGATGATTGAAGCTGAAAAGTGCAGGCACCGGCTCGCGATATTCCAAATCGCATTCGGCGCAGTGAAACCGGTTTGAGAACCGGCGCGGCTTCTGGACTTCAGCGTGGCCATTGCCGGTGGAGGATAACTCCCAAATGGTCAATTTGCCTTTGCCGAAGTGATACGCCTGGCCGCAGGCCTCCACGAATCGCGCGCGATTGGCCTCCGAAATGCGCACCCGGTCCTGCACGACCCGGATAAACGGCGCAGGTAGGGCTGTGTTGTGCGCAGCCTGGCCGTCACGATGGCTGGGCCTCGCCAACTGGCCGGCAGCGGCCTCCAGGTTCAACACCTTCCCATCCATCAACAGGCGCTGATAACCCTGCTTCGCCAGCAATGCCAGGGATTCGGGGATGGACAACTTTTCGGAAAGCGGAACGTCGAAAGTAATCAATACCTCCCGGGATTGAGCAAGGCTGGCATGGATTTGGCCCGGTGTGTCCTTGCACACTAACCGGCCACATCTCTGGCAGTGCAGTCGCGCCAGGTGCGACCAAAGCACCTTCATGTGATCGCAGATCTCGGTCATCGTGCCAACCGTCGATCTCGTGGACCTTACGGCGTTGCGCTGCTCGATGGCGATGGCGGGTGGTATTCCTTCGATGCTGTCCACCTGGGGTTTGTCCATGCGATCGAAAAACTGCCGTGCATAGGGTGAAAAAGTTTCAATGTACCGCCGCTGTCCTTCGGCAAACAGAGTGTCGAACGCAAGGGAACTCTTGCCCGAACCGCTCAAGCCGGTGATCACGATCAACTGCCGCAGAGGCAGGTCCAGATCAAAATTCTTCAGATTATTATGACGAACGCCACGCAGTCGAATTGCGGGGCGGCGGGACGGTTTCAACATGATTCACCTTAAACTAAAGTCGGATGGCGGGTGTTGCAAGGGGACATGCGAGTTGGACCCGGTATTTTGGCCTCATCCACGGTGTTTGACTGACGCGCCAGCGCGTGGAGTGCGTGCGCTTTAGCGCCGCTCTCGGATGCGTTCCTTACCCCATCGTGCAATCCCCGCCCGCGGCGCAATCCTACCCCACAGCGCCGCTGAAGACGGCGCACTCCATACGCTATCGCGCTCGCCTTATGCCGGGGTGTTGATTTACTTCGGCGATGCGCCGGCGAGGCTGAGGGTGATTTCAATGTCGTCGGAGACCTTCTCTTCGAACTCGTGGGCTTTGATGTTGAAGTCGCTGCGTTTGATGGTGAAAGTGGATCGGTTCTTCTCCCAACTCGAACCTGCCTGATTTGCTTTGAATCCTTTCGCGACTTTGGTGTATTGGATGGCTGGATGCCGATGCGAACCAAACTTGAAATCATCTCGTTGCTGACAAACCCAGGCATTATTGCCGTCGTTCGCGCGCAGAAGGCTGAGCAGGTCATGCCGCTATCTGAAGCCTTGCTGGCCGGCGGCGTCATAGCCATCGAGATCACGATGACAACGCCCAACGCGATCGAAGCGATTCGCGACGCCAGCAAAGCGCTTGGCGCACGGGCGCTGATCGGCGTGGGGACGGTGCTGGACGCCGACACCTGCCGGGCCGCGCTGGGCGCGGGGGCGGAATTTGTCGTCAGCCCAATCTGCCGGCCCGAGTTTGTGTCGATCGCAAACGCATTGCAGCGGCCGGTGATGCTGGGGGCCTATACCCCGACGGAGGCGCAGTGGGCGCATGAGGCAGGAGCGGATTTCGTCAAAATTTTCCCGGCGGACAATCTTGGCCCCTCCTACATCAAGGCGATCCTCGCTCCCCTGCCCCATTTGCGGGTGGTGCCGACAGGCGGGGTGGATCTGACCAACGTTGCGGATTTTCTGAGGGCGGGTTGCGCGGCGGTGGGAGTCGGTTCATCGCTGGTTTCCACTCAACTGTTGCAGGAAGCCAACTGGCCGGAACTGACCCGGCGAGCCGCGGCGTTCGTGAAAGCGGCGAACGACGCGCGGTTAAAGAAGAATTGTTAACCACGGATGAACACGGATAAAGAGTGGTAGGGCCGCGCTGGGCGTGGCCACTGACAAAGGGTTAAAACGTGCCCGCACCCCGTCCCTCTCCCATCCGCCTTCGCTAAAGCTACGGCGGACAGGCAAAAACGGCGCGGACTTGAGTCCGCGCCGCTGTTTCGACACCCCTGAGCATCCTCTTCTACACGTCGTAGTAGAGGAAAAACTCGTACGGATGCGGGCGCAAGCGGAGGGCGTCATGTTCCTTGCGCTTGTTCATGGCCCACATTTCGATGAAGTCCTGCGTGAACACGTCGCCTTTGAGCAGGAAGTCATGGTCATCTTCCAGGGCTGTGACTGCATCTCCCAGGCTTCCAAGAATCTGCGGAATCTTGGCATGCTCTTCCGGAGGCAATTCATAGAGGTTTTTGTCCATGGGTTCGCCCGGGTCGATTTTATTCTGAATACCGTCCAGTCCTGCCATGAGCAACGCGGCAAAGGCGATATACGGGTTTGCCGCCGGATCCGGCGGGCGATACTCGATGCGCTTGGCCTTGGGGCTGTCGCTGTAGGTCGGGATGCGGATGGCGGCGCTGCGATTGCGCTGGCTGTATGCCAGGTTCACAGGGGCTTCGAAGCCGGGCACAAGCCGTTTGTAGGAGTTTGTTGTCGGGCTGCAGAACGCGCACAACGCATGGGCGTGCTTCAAGAGACCGCCGATGTAATACAAAGCCATCTTGCTGAGGCCCGCGTACTCGTTTCCAGCAAACAGCGGCTTGCCCTTTTTCCAAAGGCTCTGGTGCGTATGCATCCCGGATCCGTTGTCCCCGAACAATGGCTTCGGCATGAACGTCGCCGTCTTGCCATGCTTGTGCGCGACATTTTTAACAACGTACCGATAAACCATCATCATGTCGGCGCTGCGCAGGAGCGAGTCGAAGCGATAATCAATTTCCGCCTGGCCTGCTGTGGCCACTTCGTGATGCTGACGTTCGATCTTGAGCCCGAGCTCTTCCATCATCAGCACCATCTCGGTGCGGATGTCCTGCTGCGTATCGGCGGGCGGGACGGGGAAATAGCCTTCCTTGTGCCGGATTTTGTAACCGGTATTGGGCATTTCGTCGCGGCCATTATTCCAGACGCCTTCCACCGAATCCACGGAATAGAACGACCCGTTGCTCTTCGTGTCGAACTGCACATTATCGAAGATGAAGAACTCAGCCTCGGGCCCGAACTGGGCCGAGTCTGCGATGCCGGTGCTGGCGAGATATTTCTCGGAGCGCTGCGCGATGCCGCGCGGATCGCGCGTATAGGCCTCACGGGTTCCCGTTTCGGCAATCGTGCAAGTCACGCTCAGTGTCGGTACAGCGCAGAAGGGATCGATGAACGCCGTATTTGGATCCGGCATGGCCAGCATGTCGCTCGCCTCGATGCTTTTCCAGCCTCGGATGCTCGAGCCGTCAAACCCGAGCCCTTCGGCAAAGGCCTCCTCGGTCAGTTCCGCTATGGGCATGCTGAAGTGCTGCCAGGTCCCGAAGGTGTCCACAAACTTTATGTCCACCATCTTCGCCCCGCTCTTTTTCGCTAATTCTACTACGCTCTTTGGTGTACTCATGGTTTTCTGTCTGCTGGTTTTGGTTTTTTTTGCTGGGCTGCCCGGTCCAACGAGGCAGCCCCGCGCACTTGGGTTTCTTGTCTAGATCATATTTCCCGACTCGGCATGATATCCTTCCTCCCCGTGTTCAGAGAGATCCAGGCCGATACTTTCGACTTCCTCGCTCGGACGCAAGCCGATAACTGCTTTGACCAAAAAGGCAATGACGGTCGTGCCGACGATTGCCAGCACGAGAGTCAAGCCAATGGCCTTCAATTGTTCCCAAACCAAAGGCTGCATCCAGGTATCCTTCACGTACTCTTTCAGGTTTGTCGCTAAATTGGCATTGGCCGGGTTCCGGGCCAATACACCTGTCAGGAAAGCGCCAAGTGTGCCACCGACTGCATGGACGCCGAACGTGTCCAGAGCATCGTCATAGCCGAACCAGCTTTTGACCTTGAAGCAGAAGAACCAGGGCACCACTCCGGCGACGATGCCGATGATCATCGCTCCTTCAGCCGTCACGAACCCGCACGCAGGGGTGATGACGACGAGTCCGGCAACGGCACCTGAGCAGAAACCCAGCACGCTGGGTTTGCCGCGTGTGATCCATTCCGCGAGCGGCCAGACGAAGGAGGCCACGGCAGTGGCGAGGGTTGTGGTGGTGAACGCGTTGGCGGCGATGCCGTCGGCTGCGACGGCGCTGCCGGCGTTAAAACCGTACCATCCCACCCAGAGCATGCCGGTCCCAACCATGCACAACACCATGCTGTGGGGCGGCATGGGATCCTTGCCGAACCCCATGCGTTTGCCCAGGATCAGACAGAGAATCAGCGCCGACCAACCCGAGGTCATGTGCACCACGGTGCCGCCGGCGAAATCAATCGCTTTGATTTTTGCGCCCGCGTTCCAGACGCCGTTCATCAAGCCGTCAATGCCCCACACCATGTGGGCCTGGGGGAAATACACGACAAACATCCAGAGGGTGATGAACACGCAAAGGGCGGAAAACTTGATCCGCTCGGCGATGGCCCCGATGATGAGTGCCGGCGTGATGACGGCAAACATCATTTGGTACATCGCAAACACGTTATGGGATACCCAGTATGAGTAGTCCGTGTTCGGCGCCGATGTCACGCCCTTGAAGAACGCAAATCCCAGCCCTCCCAGGAACGGTCCTCCGCTGTGAAAAACCAGGCTGTAACCGCAGATATACCACAGGATGGTGACCAGGCCGGTGATGAAAAAACATTGCGCGCAGACCGAGAGCACGTTCTTTCGACGCACCAAACCTCCATAAAACAAGGCCAGGCCGGGCAACGTCATGAACAGCACCAGCGCAGCGCTTGTCATCTGCCATGCGTTGTGCCCGGGGCCAGGCACTCCCACCGTCGGAGTGGTGAGTCGATCGGGGATTTTGCCGTCTTTATCCTTTAACTCGGCGGTCGGATCGGCGTTGTTGACATAGGACTCCAGTGAAGAAATGCGTTGTTCCAAAGTCGGCGCAGGCGCGGGGGTCGCATCCGCGGCACGCAAACGCGCTGTTCCGACAAAAGCGGCGGCCAGCAAGGCCAGTGTGGCAATCAGTTTTTTCATGGTTCAAATAGTGGGAATGGATTCAGGGGCTATATGGCTTGTTCTCCTTTTTCGTCGGTCCGAATACGCACGGCGTCTTCTATGTTCGACACAAACACTTTTCCGTCGCCGATTTTGCCTGTCTTCGCCGCCTTGACGATTGCAGCGAGGGCTGCGTCCAGGCGACTGTCCGGCAGGACCAGCTCCAGTTTGATTTTGGGCAGAAAATCCACAGTATATTCACTGCCTCGATAGATTTCGGTGTGGCCTTTCTGACGGCCAAAACCTTTCACTTCCGTGATGGTCATGCCTTCAATGCCGATTTCGCCCAAGGCGTCTTTTACTTCCTCCAGCTTGAATGGTTTTATGATCGCTTCGACTTTTTTCATATGGCTAATTGGGTTCGGCAAATCGTCCATGCCACGCGAACACACTCCCCGTGACTGGACGGTGCGGAATATTTGCCAAAATCCTGAATCTGGTTGTCGGTTCGAGTCCCCTAAGCAAAACCTTTGCCATGGGATTTGAGTGAATTTATTTCAACGAGAATTGAAGAAATAACTAACAATTGTGGGGGGGCGGCACGGGAGGCCTCTGAAGGGTCGGAGAATCGCGCTGTTGTGTTTTGATCAGCGTGATTGAATATCGCCGTCGTGAATAAAGCTGCAGAGTGTTACGCGAACGCCTGATTTCGTCGAAGCGCGGCTGTGTCGCAGACCAGCCGCAGCACGCCGGAAGGTCAATCGCGTCTGATTGTTGCACCGTCTCCAGCAACGCGAAGCTGCCGCGGCCAGGCCGTTGCCCGGTAGCTGCGCTCATTTCGCTCCAAACTCGTTCGCAGGCTTGCTGGGATTCTCATTTTTCGGCTCAATATTCATGTGAGTCAGCCACCCAAACCGCGCCGTCCTGGGCCGCCGCACAATCCCGGCGTGCGCGATTTGATTGAGGACAAGCGACGCTGGTTCTCGCCGCC
>DASRKU010000007.1:0-4446 GCA_035648815.1 Verrucomicrobiia bacterium
ACCGGCTCACCGTTGACGGCCGGGTCGCACACCGGCGCGTTGCCCTCGTTGAGTCCGAGTCGGCCGTCCTTGAGCTGGTTCACCACGGCGTCCTTCGCCAGCAGCACGACCAGGTCGGTCTCGCCGAGCTCGAGGAGCGCCTGGGCCGCGGTGCCCTGCTCCCACGCGCGCCGCTGCATCGCCAGCATCGCGTTCTTCGCCTTCTGGAGGCGCACCGCATCGGCAGCGGCGGGCGTCGGGGGGCTGGCTGTGCGGTCGTCGCGGCCGGAGGCCAGCGTGGAGAGACCGAGGATGCCGCCGGCAAGGGCGGCGTGGCGGAGGAAGGTCCGACGGGGAAGCGAGGGATTCATGGATCGGAGGGGTGGGAAAAGAAGCGAAGAAGAACGCGGCGCAGTTTGCCGCGGGATACGCCTCGACACCAGCCCAGCTTTCACGCGACGCATCATCCGCGCGCAGGCGGGTATGGGCCGGCGCGCCAGCTTGGCCCGCCGTCTTCATCGACCTTCAGCTCGAACGTCCCGGACGCCACACCACGCTCCCGCTCAAAAAACAATCCGGAGCCCGCGGCAATTGATTAGGAGAAGGCTGAAGGGGTAGGCCGCACATGTGTCACAGCGTCTCAACCCAGCCGTGCCATCAATGGATAAATGTACAACCCGACCCCATTTGATCGCGCGTTTCAGGATTTGGTTAGGCCATTTCTTCATACACTGAGCGATTCCGACTGAATCCCTCGCGTGCGAGATGGGCCAATCGACTCTCAAGATCGCTGCCGAGATTCTTCTTTCGTATATCCTCTTTGAGCCGATCGAGAGAAAGTGGACGCGGTGGAACCTCCGGCCACAAAGCGTAAGCCGCTGCTACCTTCTCGATCGGCTTCCATCCCTCAAAATCTAAACAACGCTGCCCTTTCATGACGAATGCATGGCGGACTTCGTCGACCTCCGCTGGACACGAGTAGTAGAGGGGCAATCCCAATTCCTCGTGCAAGACCAGCGCGAAGAACGGACAGCCGCCAGCCATGAAAACCGACTGATATTCCTTCTTCGCGATGTGCTCTTCGATCGTTGCGACTAGGCGGGCAGTGCTGGTGGTTGGCATGTTTGGCTTAACGCTTAAGACGAGGCATGGCCAAGGCCATTGCCTCCGGCGCGTTAGGCGGCTTCATTTCCGTTTCGGTTCTTCTCCGCTGATGCTTCCGGAGCTATATAGAATTCCCGGTAAGAGCTATCGAAGTCGGCCCGGAAGTCAGCACGAGATTTCGCGGACAGTGGCGAAAGGACGATCGCTATGGTCCCAACCCACAGTCCGATATTGAGAGCCGCATTATTGTATGCGGAATCGGCTACAGACGGCCATAGGTAGCCGATTGCGATTAAGCCCACGCACAACAGGACGGACCAAATGACTGGAGTAAGCAGGATTTGTCCGAAGATAGCGGCGCGAAGCTTTCGACGCGCCACGAGGCGAATTGCGCGCGGCAAACCGAGCAGCAAAGGTAATACGATCTGTGCCGTTATGAACAGCGCTATGCCGAAACCAAGCGGGTACCACAGCAGGGATGCGATACCATAGGCCTTGATCGTGACGCCCAGCAAGAGGCAGAATGCTAGAGCGATTATTGTATGCATGTTCTTTCGCTTAACGTAACCGACCTGCAGCGCCGGTCAGCAGCGGCTGGCTGGTCCTTGTTTTCATCTCAGTATCGAACTGCAAACTGGTAGTAGACGGTCCAATGGCCTGGGAGTGGAACCCGGACAATCCACAGAAGGATAGCAACAACAAGAATCCAATTCTTCTTGCCGCCACAGAATCGCCGAAGCCGCCAACTCTGAACGATGATCCAAGCGGCAACAGCGCCAGAAGAGCCCAGAAGAGCTAAGAAGAGCCATGGGCTCGCTCGAAATGCTGGGCCCAGCATCGAGCCGAACATCCACGCAGGGGTCGAGAACCTCGTCCATCCTGCGGCATTCTGCTCAATCGCTCCTATGCGTTGCGCGATGAAGAGCTCCGAATACGCAGTGACGATCCAATTGACGGCCGACAAAGTGATTGCACTCAAAACGAGTGCCGTCCGCCATCGGGCAGGCGTGTCTCGCCACCGCGGTGAATCAAGGTGCGATGCCATCTTCGTTTCTTCGGCCGTTGTTTAGGCAGACCAATGAGTGGGTTTGCCAATTAGGGTGGGATGATAGGCAGAAGGGCCGAGGGTTTGCAGATCGCTGTCTGGCGGCCCGACGATCACATAATCGCGGGGTCGCGGTGATGCTTCCTTAAGCGTTTTTCCCATGGGCTGATCGGGATTCGGGAGGCGGGCGATCTCAGCCCGCAGACTGCGATTTGTGAATCGATTAGATTTCGACGGAGCAGAGGTTTTCTTTTCATCCATCACGGGGCCGGAGGCCAGCAAATTCCCCGTGCCATGGCGGCGGACCGTTCCGGACACTCTCTCTTGCGGTCGGACCCACGGGTGGGATCATCCTTCGCCGTAGCGTTACGGCCGGCAAGATGCCCGTGCCACACTTCCAATTCCGGGCAATTCCACGGGCGGGACGCCCGTGCCACACAGCGAGATCAGGCCAACACTTGGGCAAGATGTCCGTGCCACTCGACCTACGGCACCCTCGACGACGTCCTGCAGGGTGTCGTAAAGGAAATTCTGAATGCGTTGATCAACCGGACACAGGTACGTGGAAAGCAGACGGTCTTTCTCGTGGCTCAATGCCAGCAGTCCCTCCATGAGACCGGCGAAATCGCGTTCGTCCCGGAGCGCGAAGGTCGGGCAGTCGAGATCCCGCAGCTTAAGGTTGATGTAGAGCAGGAGTTTCTGCTCATCCTCCGGCGACGGTGGCTCGGTCAAACCAGCTAACAGGTGTTGGTCGGGACTGAAGCCTGAGTGCATGCTCGGGAAAACCGTCAGCATATCGTGGGCCGCAACCTCCGCACGCAACGAAGCCTAATCGGATCCCAGACGGGCGCAGGCGGCATGGCGGAAGCAGATGACGAGGTGGTCGTTAACCATGCCGGTCGCCTGCATGAATCCATAGCAGATGGTGCTGCCGACGAACTTGAACCCACGCTTCAACAGGTCGCGGCTCATCGCGTCCGACTCCGCGGTCTTGGCGGGAACCTGTTTGGAACTGGTCCAGGCATTCTGAATCGGGCGGCCGCCGACAAACTGCCAGAGGTAGCGATCGAAGCTGCCGAATTCCCGCTGCACGGCGAGGAACGCCCGGGCGTTGCCGATGGCAGCGGCGATTTTCAGGCGGTTCCGGACGATGCCGGCATCGCCCGACAGCGCGGCGGCGAAGTCCCCGGAGCAGGCGTCACTGGCGCTTGGCAACCTGCGGACGGAGATTGAGGCCCTCGAACGTCGCGGCGCTCGTCCGTGCAGTGATTGCCCGCGAGGAAGATCCAAAACCACTGCCACAAATACGGAGCCGACGGGTATTTTATCGCGAGACGCCCCGGAAGGGTCACCCCGACGTTGGGAGCATTGAGTCGATCCTGATTCCAAGTGTCACGCGCCCGGTCCAATTGGAGCCGCAGCGGCGCGACACATGCAGCGGGGATCGGAACCCTCCGGTCTTTGCCCCCTTTCGCTCCGCGTATAACGAGCTGGCCGGTCGGGCCCTCGTCCCACAAGATGTCTTTGACCCGAAGCCCGATGTGTTCGGAGACCCTCATGCCGCAACCGTAGAGCAGATCAAAGAGCAGGCGGGCCGGCGTGTTCTGAGTGTTTTCGATCGCCGCGCGCAGTTGCCGCACTTGGTCCCTCGAAGGGGCAATCCGCTCGTGGAATGCGCGCTTGGCCCGCAGCGCGTCGACCTCCTGGAGGGGATTCCCCAGGACCTCCTTGTAGAGAAACAGCACGGCGGCGAAAGCCTGGTTCTGGGTGCGCGCGGCAACCCGGAGCCTCACCGCCATGTCGGTCAAGAATGCTTCCGCCTTCTGCTCCGGCTGCATGCCGGCAGGGAGCCGCAAGCAGAAATCGTAGTACCGGCCCGCCCAATGGCAGTAGGAATCCTCGGTGCTATAGGCATAGTGCAGCAGGCGAATCCTGCCCTGGACCAGTTTGACCACCTCGGCCCGCGACTTCACAGGGGAAAAGCCATGTGAAAACGGTGCGGGAAAACATTGATTATGCGAGGCCGGCAACTAGAATAGCAAAAATTCCTGACCCCCTGTTTCCAGCGGGGGTCGATTCTCTGGAACTGCCCCCATGCCAACGCCCTGCCAATTCTGCTATATCGCCGGCGGCGATATAACGCGGGAACAGGCCAAGGTCCCGTTTCAAACAGGGGTCGTTTTCCTGGAACTGAGCCCAGGCCATCTTGAAGCAAAAGGTGCTATATCGCTCACAGCGGTATAATCAACGTTCGGCCGTACAACCTATGTCGCTACTCCGTAACTCAGTCTGCATTTTCTCGGCGGCCGGAATTCTTG
>DASRKU010000008.1:0-10830 GCA_035648815.1 Verrucomicrobiia bacterium
CTGGAAGTGCCGGCTGTCCTGGACCGGTCCAAGGGCGACATCCATGCTGCCGGCAATCCGCATTACATGACCGACCCGGAGAATGCGACAGTCGTCGCGAGGCACATCGCCGAGGCTTTTACGGCGGTGGATCCCAAGGACAGCCAGGTATACCAAGAGAACCTGAACGGTTTTATCCAGCGTCTAAAGGGGAAGATGGTGGATTGGGAAAAACTGCTCGGACCGTTCCAGGGGCGGCGTGTCGCGGCCTACCACGATAGCTGGCCATATTTCGCGCACCGGTTCGGCCTGCAAATTGATGTCTTTCTGGAACCCAAGCCGGGCATTCCTCCAAGCCCGGGGCATCTTGCCGAGGTCATCCAGCGCATGCGCTCGGACCACATTCGCGCCATCCTGGTTGAGCCCTACCAACACCGCAGGACGGGTGAAACCGTTGCGGCGGAGGCCGGGGCTGACGTTCTTGACGTCTCGCAATTCCCGGGAGCGATCAAGGGAACCGACGCCAGCTACATTGATAATATGGACTACCTGGTTCGCGCGGTGGCCCAGGCGCTTGGAAACACAAAGAGCCCCTCTCATGAGTGAAGCCTTGTCCATCATGTTTTGGCCGCTGATCGCGTGCCTTTTGCTGCCCGGAATCCTTGTGTATTACGGACTGCACATCGTGCGGCGAGAAATCATCTTCGTAGACCTGGCACTGGCGCAAGTGGCCGCGCTGGGAATCTGTGTTTCCATCCTGCTTCATCACGAACCCAACTCCTGGCAAACCTATCTGTTATCCCTGAGCTTCACGTTTGTCGGAGCCGCAATCTTCACCTGGACGCGCACGCAAGACCACCGGGTGCCGCAGGAGGCGTTGATCGGGGTCGTGTACGTAGTGGCGGCGGCGATGGCGATTCTCCTGCTCAGCCAGAGCGCGGAAGGAGACGAGGAACTCAAGCGCACGCTGGTGGGCGACATCTTGCTCGTTCAAAAAAAGGAAGTGTTCCTGGTGTTCGCGTTGTATGTGGCGATTGGGCTGGTGCATTTTGCATTTCGGAAACAGTTCCTGATGCTCACGTTTGAACCCGAACGGGCCGCCAGGGAAAAACTTTCGGTGCGCGGCTGGGATTTTCTATTTTACGCGCTGTTTGGTTTTGTGGTGACCAGTTTTGTGCGGGTGGGTGGGGTGCTGATGATCTTTTCCTACCTGATTGTTCCGGCGGTCTGCGCCAACCTGCTGGCGCGTTCCCTGCGGGTAAAGCTGTTGATTGGATGGCTGACCGCCACGTTGTCGAGCATCGCGGGCCTGTATGCCTCTTACAAAATGGATTTGCCCACGGGCGCCGCAATCGTTTGCGGACTGGGCGCGGCGCTCCTGCTTTCGGCGCTGTTCGCCCAATTCGTGTTCCGACACAAGGCAACTGCCTCCAGCGGCCCGGCCTAAACTCTCATTTTTTTTGCAGGACCAGCTCGCCGTCATTGACGGCGACATTGATGTGGTCGCCAGGCTTGAATTCGCCATCCAGGAGCTTGGTGGCCAGCGGATCCAGCAGCAGTTCCTGAATCGTGCGCTTGAGTGGACGGGCGCCAAACTGCGGGTCGAACCCTTCTTTGGCCAGCAGCCGTTTGGCCGACCGGTCCGTCTCCAGCGTCAGTTGCTGTTGAGCCAGCCTCTTGCTCAGCCGCTCAAGCTGGATGTCCACAATCTTCAAAAGCTGCTCCTCATCGAGGTTGTGGAAAATGATGATGTCATCGATCCGGTTCAGGAATTCCGGCCGGAAATGCGCCTTCAATTCCGTCCGGACCAGCCGCTCCATTTCCAGGTGATCCTTGGAATCCAACTTTCTGGCGCTGTAAAATTCCTGGATGATGGGAGAACCGATGTTGCTGGTCATGATCACAATGGCATTCTTGAAATCCACAGTTCTCCCCTGCCCGTCCGTCAGGCGGCCGTCGTCGAGCACCTGCAGGAGCACGTTGAACACGTCGTGATGGGCCTTCTCGATCTCGTCGAACAGGATCACGCTATAGGGCTTTCGGCGGACCGCTTCGCTGAGCTGGCCGCCCTCATCGTACCCGACATATCCGGGCGGCGCGCCGATGAGCCGCGACACGGTGTGTGTCTCCATGTACTCGCTCATATCGATCCGCACCATGGCGTTTTCATCATCGAAAAGAAACTCGGCCAGGGCGCGCGCCGTTTCGGTTTTTCCGACGCCGGTGGGTCCCAGGAAAATGAAGGACCCGATGGGGCGGTTGGGTTCCTGCAATCCGCTGCGCGAGCGACGGACGGCATTGGCGACGGCGGTGATGGCTTCTTTCTGCCCGATGATGCGCTTCTCAAGGCGCTCCTCCATTTTGACGAGCTTCTGCCGTTCGCTTTCGAGCATGCGCGTGACGGGGATCCCCGTCCACAAGGCAACGACCCGGGCGATGTCTTCGTCGGTCACTTCTTCGTGGAGCAGCCGCTGGCCCGCGGGTTTTTCGCGCAGCGATTTCTCGGCGTCGGCGAGCTTCTGTTGAAGTTCGGGAATGCGGCCGTACTGGATTTGGGCGGCCAGGTTCAAATCGCCACGGCGCTGGGCTTGTTCGAGTTCGGTCTTGGCCTGCTCGAGCTGGCTGTTGATGATGCTGACGGCGTTGATGGCGGCTTTTTCGTTCTGCCATTGGGCTTTTAGCCTGATCGATTCCTCCTTCAGGTTGGCCAGGTCTTTCTGGAGCTTTTTCAAGCGTTCGCGCGAGGGCTGGTCTTTCTCATTCTTCAGCGCATTCTGTTCGATCTCCAATTGCATGATCTGCCGCTCCAGTTGGTCGATCTCGATCGGCATGGAATCGAGTTCCATCCGAAGCCGCGAGGCCGCCTCGTCCATCAGGTCGACCGCCTTGTCCGGCAGGAACCGGTCGGTGATATAGCGGCGAGACAAGGTCGCTGCGGCGACCAGGGCCGAGTCCTGGATGCGAACGCCATGGTGCACTTCGTAGCGTTCTTTTAATCCGCGCAGGATCGCGATGGTGGCTTCCACGCTGGGTTCGGACACCATGACGGGCTGGAAGCGGCGTTCGAGCGCGGCGTCCTTTTCGATATGCTTGCGATATTCATCGAGAGTGGTGGCGCCGATGGCGCGCAGTTCGCCACGCGCCAACTGCGGCTTCATAATATTGGCCGCATCGGCGGCGCCTTCAGCGGCGCCCGCGCCAACGAGCGTGTGTAACTCATCAATGAACAGCAAAATTCGCCCTTCGCTGGCGGCGATCTCCTTGAGGAACGCCTTTAACCGGTCTTCAAACTCGCCGCGGTACTTGGCCCCGGCGATCATCGCCCCAAGGTCCATCGCCACGAGCCGCTTGTTTTTTAATGATTCGGGGACGTCCCCGCTCACGATCCGCCGCGCCAGGCCTTCGGCAATCGCCGTTTTGCCAACGCCCGGCTCGCCGATCAGCACCGGATTGTTCTTGGTGCGGCGAGTCAACACCTGCATGACACGGCGAATCTCGTCATCCCGACCGATCACCGGATCAATCTTGCCCTGCCGCGCCAATGCGGTCAGATCGCGTCCATATTTTTCCAACGCCTGGAATTTGTCCTCTGGATTGGGGTCGGTGACGCGCTGGTTGCCGCGGAGTTCAGCCAGGGCGCGCAGCACCGCGTCCCGCTTGAGCCCGTGCGCCTGAAAGATTCGCTTAAGCGATGCATCGCCCGCATCCAGCAAACCCAAAAGCAGGTGTTCGGTGCTGATGTAATCATCCTTGAGCTTCGTGGCTTCCGATTGCGCCGCATCCAGCACCTTTTTCATGCTCGAGCTGAGGAAAAGGTCGGTGGCCCCGGCGCCCTGAACCTTGTGCCGGCGCGCCAACTCGCGCTCCAGGTCGGGCTTCAGCGAGTCGGGCTGCACACCCACCTTTTGGAGCAAATCCGGGATGAGGCTGTCGGACTGTCCAACCATCGCCAGCATGACGTGTTCGCCGTCGATTTCCTGGTGCGAATAGCTTTGCGCGATGCGCTGCGCCTCCCGTAAAGCTTCCTGCGACTTGATCGTCAACCGGTCCATTTGCATACCCTCAATCTCTATTGGTCCGCTCCGGCGTCAAGTCGGGATTGAAAATCCGGCAACCGGGATTCGGGTTCTGGAAGTGCTCCGGATTCGGGAAACATTCCGGAACTGTTTATTAGCCGAAGGAAGCTGGCAGCGGAGTGGGGCTGCCGGGAGGAAGCAGGGAAGAGTCTCAGTCCGGCAGGAGCTTATCGTTGGAGCAGGTTCAGGATCGCGATCACCGCGCAGAAGGCCAGCATGCACCAGAACAGGCCACGGTAGAGCCGCAGTTCGTCCTGAAGCCTGGAAATTGTATCAGAGTAATGGGCGTTGTTTTCCTCGGCGCTGATGCTTGATTTCGTCAATTGCTCCTGAAGAGCGCTGAATTCCTGTTGCTCGGTTTGGGTCATGGGAGGGAGCTTGATGGATCTTAATTTGCCAAAAACGATCTCATAAGGACACCCACCTCCAGAAACAAGACACTCAACATTGCCACGTCCCAGTAGCCGAACCGGAGTGCTCCCGGGCGGTTGACGGGCGCGAGTGTGGAGAGGTAAAAATCGCTGCTGGTTTTCAATGTTTTGCCGGCAACTGCTTTCATAATGCGCTCAGACCAAGCATTCTTTGGGCCGAGCCTGACGCAGGCCGGCCGTCGGCACGCGGAACCCAGGCTGGCAACCTGCCGTACTTCAGCATGCAGTCTGCGGCACGGCAAACTGCAGTCTGCATCAGCGATTGCTTGCGGAACGCGGGGGTTAACGCAACAGTTCCGGCATGCTTACGGCCACCAAAATCAGGAGGTTTTTACACTTTCATTCCCTCAGCTTCGTGAGTCTGGGTTTGCTGGTTCTTTGGATCGTGCTGTATTCCCTGTCCGATCCTAATACGCATTGGGGATCCTTCTTCGGTAATGCCATCGCGGATTGGAGCGGATCGGTGGTCATCATTGTCGGCACCAAATTCCTGATCGAGGCCGGCTCGCCGGAAAGTCGCGCCGTGCACGGGCACCGAAAGAACCGGGTCCTGAATTTTCTCTACCGCCATTCATTGCTCCTGTTCCTTGCCATTACGGGCGTGGGTTGGCTGATCCTCTTTGCCCGGATGAACCCCCTGGACAAATGGGGCCAGGTCGTCGGGAACATCCTTTCAGAATGGCTTCAAATGGCTGGACTGGTGTTTCTCACGAAGGAGCTGATGGAGCGCGGCTCCAAGGAGAGCCGGTCTTAGCCGGGTATTTGGGTCGATGCCGGTCACATCCGGGCGTTGTCTATCAGGCGGGTTTTTCCGATACATACCGCCAATGCCAGGTGCGTGCCGCGCTTCACTTGCGACACGGGATCGAGCGTTTCGGGATGGAAGAACTCGATGTAATCCAGCCGGGCGTCCGGTTCGTTCCGGATCCATTTCGCCATGCGCGCCTTCAGACGCGCCACGGAAATCACTTTCGTGCCGCGCACGAGTTCTCTTGCGCCTTGTATGGCGCGCCATAACACGGTGGCTTGCGCGCGCAATGGACCGCTGAGGTATCTATTCCTGGAACTCATCGCCAGCCCGTCCGGTTCCCTCACCGTGGGAGCGACAATCACCTTCACCGCAAACTGAAGATCCCGAACCATGCGCCGGATGACGCTTGCCTGTTGCCAGTCTTTCGACCCGAAAATGGCCACATCCGGCTGCACCAGGTTGAAGAGCTTTGCGACAATCGTGGTCACCCCCCGGAAATGGCCCGGACGCGAAATGCCTTCCATCCGCTGGGACAAACCTTCTTCGACGACGTAAGTGCTGAAGGAAGCGCCTTCTCGCCGGGGATACATTTCGCGATCGGTTGGAGCGAATACGGCATCCACCTTCTCGGCGCGGCAGAGTCGCAGGTCGCGATCCAGATCGCGCGGGTACCGGGAAAAATCCTCACCACGTCCGAATTGTGTTGGGTTGACGTAAATGCTGACGACAACGCGGGCCTTGGGGCCAAGTTCGCGGCGAGCGCGACGGATCAGGCTGGCATGGCCCTCATGCAGAGACCCCATGGTCGGCACAAAAGCGATGAACAGCCCTTCTCGCTTCCAGCGCTGACACAATCGCCGAATGGCTGCGGCTGACGTGATCTCTTGCATGTGCAGAATGGATCCCGGACTCCAGGTTCCTGGCCTGAAGTCTAGAGTTCGAGCAAGAGATTTCCAGAGGAATCGCCGGGGCGGGGACGGCTCGTCCCCGAGATGTACCACGAAACACACGAAGGACACGAAAAGTGGGAGGCACTGACACGACACGCCCGAACCTGATGCGGGACGTTGTGGATTGGACGGTGTTGATGGCTCGCACCAGCGCAGTTGATTTTAAGCGTCAATTTTGCATGTTTTGATTTCGTGTGGTTCGAGTGTTTCGTGGTTGTCCGCAATCAGATCAGAACGCGAACCACCGGATTGTTCGGGCTTCCACAACCTTAGTGGGGACGAGCCGTCCCCACTCCTTCAAGCTTCAGTGCTTGAACTGCATCGGAGATTCAGAGGGCATCTCGTGCGCGCAAGGCTGATTGGTTGGCGCATCTGGCTGTTGATCGGAAGATTGAACCAGATTTTTGGAAACCAGGTAGGATTCGACCTCCTCGCCGCTGACGTCGGGGAGCATCTGGCCGTTAATCTCGACGCAGGGGCTGAGCATCTGGCCGGTTTTCTCGATCATTTCCTGCCGTTGCAGCGGGTCGTTAATGATGTCGCGGTCCTCGAACGGGAGGTTGTATTTGCGGAGGACGGCGCGGACGCCCTGGCTCCAGCCACAGGTGGGTTTGAGATAGGCGATGATTTTTTGGGTAGCCATAAGTTTACAATACTTGTTTTTACAATAACAAAATCCGGTCTCAAACTGCCACATTCGTGGACTTTGGCAACCCGCATCTTGTATGTCCGGGCCGGGCTGGCTAATGTGCGTTCATGAACCTCGAAGATCACTTGGGCGATATCCTTCGCAAAGCCCGGCTCATGAAAGGCCTTTCCCCGGCTGCAGTCGCAAGCGCCGGCGGGTTGACCGAACCGGAGCTCGCGGCGCTGGAAAACACCGGCAGCGGCCTGGCCCATCAAAACCTGGCAACCCTGGCGTCGCTCCTGGAACTCAATCCCGGCAAGCTGGATTCCATCGCGCGGGGCTGGGTGCCTTCAGTCAAAGACCTTGGCGCGTGGCGCGAGCTGCGGCAAATCAGCACCACCGAAGCCGGCAACACGGTGCATTGCTACTTGATCTGGGATGAGGTCACGCGCGATGCGGCGTTGTTCGATACCGGATGGAACGCAGGGCCGGTGCTGCAAGAGGTGGAAGCCAGCCAACTGCAATTGAAGCATCTGTTCCTGACGCACACACACGTGGATCACGTCGGCGGAATGCAAGCCATCCGCGAACGATTTCCCAAAATTTTTCTGCACACCGATGCCAAAAGCGCTCCTCCCCAGCATCGCAACCGGCGCAACGATTGCGTTCAGCTCGGAAGCTTGCGGATCAGCAATCGCGACACACCCGGGCACGCCGAAGACGGGGTCACGTACATTGTCGGCAACTGGCCTGACGATGCGCCGCACGTGGCTATCGTGGGGGACGCGATTTTTGCGGGGTCGATGGGGGGAGCGGCGCAGGAGGGATCGCTTGCGAAACAGAAAATCCGGGAGCAGATCCTTTCGCTTCCGAAGGACACGCTGTTGTGTCCCGGGCACGGGCCGCTCACGACGGTGGCAGAAGAACAGGCGCTCAATCCGTTTTTCTGAAGGGGCCTGGGGAATTGCGGGATCAAAGCGCCCTCACCCCTTCCCTCTCCCATCCGATGGGAGAGGGTGGCCGGAGGCCGGGTGAGGGTTCTCGCGCATTGCCAACAGGATCAGGGCCGTTTTTTGAAAATTGACCCGCCTGCCGCGGGTTGTTACCGTGGCCCCCGCTTAATCAGCGGCGATCTATGCGACACACTATCTCGGTTTTGGTGGAAAATAAGTTCGGCGTGCTGACCCGGGTGGCGGGACTTTTCAGCGGGCGCGGTTACAACATTGACACGTTGAACGTGGCTCCGACCCAGGATGCCACCGCGTCACGCATGACCATTGTCACGCACGGGGACGAAGCGACACTGGAACAAATCGTCAAACAGCTCAACAAGCTGCCCGACGTCATCAAAGTCCAGGATATCAAGGAAGGCGAATATGTGGATCGCGAACTCGTTCTCGTCAAAGTGTCGGTGGATTCCAAGACACGGGCCGAGGTGATGCAGATCACCGATATTTTCCGTGCAAAAATTGTCGACGTCCAGCCCAAGAGCCTGAGTGTTGAAATCACGGGGACGGAGGACAAGGTGCAGAAGTTCATTGAGTTGATGAAGCCATTTGGCATCACGGATCTGACCCGGACCGGCAAGGTGGCGCTGCCGCGCAAATAGCCGGCATTGACTCTTCGGCGGCAATCTTTAGGATTTAACACATATGGCCATTATCAATTTCGGCGGAACCCGGGAACGGGTCATCACGCGCAAAGAATTTTCACTCGCCAGGGCGCGCAAGATCCTTAAGAAGGAAATGATCGCGATCCTTGGCTATGGCGTCCAGGGCCCGGCCCAGTCGCTCAACCTCCGCGACAACGGCTTCCGCGTCATCATCGGCCAGGATAGCCGGTTCAAGCGCGACTGGGATCGCGCAATCAAGGACGGCTGGGTCCCGGGAAAGACCCTGTTCGAAATCGACGAAGCTGTCCGGCGGGGCACGATCGTGCAAATGCTGGTGTCGGATGCCGCCCAGCGCGCGATTTGGCCAATGGTGAAGAAGAACCTGAAACCGGGCGCCGCCCTGTATTTTTCGCACGGCTTTTCCATCGCATACAGTAAGCAGACCAAAGTCATTCCGCCCAGGAATGTGGACGTGATCATGGTCGCACCCAAAGGTTCGGGCACATCCGTCCGCCGGAATTTCTTAAGCGGCGCGGGGATTAATTCGAGTTTCGCGGTGGAGCAGGATTATACCGGCCACGCCCAGGAGCGCTGTCTTGCGGTTGGGATTGGGATTGGGTCCGGATACCTTTTCCCGACGACATTCCGGCACGAGGTGTTCAGCGATCTGACGGGCGAGCGGGGTGTATTGATGGGCGCGCTGGCGGGGATGATGGAGGCGCAGTACGACGTGCTTCGCGCCCGCGGCCATAGCCCGAGCGAGGCCTTCAACGAAACGGTGGAGGAGCTCACGCAGTCGCTGATCCGACTGGTGGACGAGAACGGAATGGATTGGATGTATGCCAACTGCTCCGCAACGGCCCAGCGCGGGGCGCTGGATTGGAAGCCCAAATTCAAGAAAGCCGTGCTGCCGCTGTTCAAAGACTTGTATCACCGTGTTGCAACGGGCAAGGAAAGCGCCCGGGTCCTGTCCGCCTGCGGCAAACCCAATTACCAGGCCCAATTGGCAAAGGAATTAAACGTCATCGGGAACTCGGAAATGTGGCGGGCAGGAAAAGCCGTGCGCGCCCTGCGCCCGAAAGAAGCCGCCCGGATGATCTCCAACACGACCAAGGGCATCTCCGGCAGGGCCTACAAGTAAGCCGCCGAAAAAGTCGGGGCGCGGCTGCGAAGCACGATGCCCTGGATGCAGAGGTGCTCGATTCGGGGCGCGCAAGCCGCGTATTGATGTCGCTGCATTTGAAAACGCGCAGCACCTGGAGTGCGCGCGCTTCAGCGCCGCTCTGGGTTTGACCTCGCTGTGTAAGTCCAATCCACAGCGCCAGAAGACCCTCACCCCGGCCCTCTCCCGTCCGACGGGAGAGGGAGGAGGAATTGCGGCGTTTGTTGCATTCCCAGGCAATCGAATCATCCCAAGCGTCAGGACCGTCTCCCTCTCCCATCCGATGGGAGAGGGGC
This sequence comes from Verrucomicrobiia bacterium, assembly GCA_035648815.1. GTDB lineage: Bacteria > Verrucomicrobiota > Verrucomicrobiia > Limisphaerales > BOG-1460 > DASRKU01. The sequence goes on from DASRKU010000008.1 coordinate 9,886, forward strand.
GGGGTGAGGGTTTTTTGATTCTGCGCCATCGGCCCAACCCAGGCCGAATCGCCTGGCCGCGCGCAACTGTAACTTCCAAGTGGTGTTTGCTCCGTTGGCCGCTATATTTCACGGATGGCACGGGGAACAAAAGCAATGGTTCTGAGCTGCTTCGCGCTGCTGACGGGCAGCTTGGGGCTGTCTGGGGACGTTCCTGGCAATCCGTACCAAGGCATCGTCGATCGAAATCTCTTTAATTTAAAACCGATGCCGCGGATCGAAGACCCTGTTAATCCGGCAGGACCACCGCCCAAAATTACGCTCACCGGGTTTACGACGATCCTGGGAGACAAACGTGTCCTGTTCAAAATCCAACTCCCCGCCAAACCGCCAAATCCAACGAAGGATCAGTCCTTTATCATGACCGAAGGGCAGCGGGACGATGATATCGAAGTGCTCCAGATCGACGAAAAAGCCGGAGTGGCGAAGTTCAACAATCACGGAACGATTCAGACACTGGATCTGGCAACGGATGGCACAAAGCCCCCGAATGTGCCGCCTCCGATAGCAATGGCTCCTCCAGCCAGGCCCTTTTCATCGCTGAGCGGACGAATACCGCAGCCGCCTCCTGCTGATCCGGCAGCGGCGAACCAAACGGTCCCAACGCGGACGGTTCGCATTCCCCCCGTCCCCACCGATCCGGGCAGCCGGATCTTCCGCGGCAATGCCGGCCTCCGCCAAGGCAACGCGACACAGTAAAGAGGACTGAGTTCCACCGCGGTGTTAATTCCCGCGCCAGCACCTGGAGTGCGTGCGCTTCAGCGCCGCTCTGTGTTTAACATCCCTGGTGCAAGACGGCGTTGCGAGCGGTCCCAATCCAGAGCGCCGGTAAACCGGACGCACTCCATGCGCTTCGCGTTCGGCTCCGCCGTGCTGTTAATTCTTGCCGTGTGATTAATGACCCAA
>DASRKU010000009.1:0-16458 GCA_035648815.1 Verrucomicrobiia bacterium
ATAGAGAAACCATGAAAGATCATCGACCGCTATTCGCCGTGTCGGTTGCCCTGTTGTTCGGAGCTCATGCCGTTCACGCGCAGGAATTGCGTTTTGTTCAGCAGCGCACCGCCAATGGCGTGCTGGAAGGCGTCGTCAGCGCGGATGGCAAGGTCCGCACGTTTAAAGGCATTCCATACGCCGCCCCGCCGGTTGGGCCGTTGCGCTGGAAGGCGCCGCAGCCGCCCGCGCCCTGGACCGGGGTCCGAAAAGCCGTCGATTACGGTCCGCGTCCAATGCAGGGACGCATCTACAGTGACATGATTTTTCACGATGCTGGCCCGAGTGAGGATTGCCTGTATTTGAACTTGTGGATGCCGGAACAGGGTCCACACAAGAAACTGCCGGTGATGGTTTGGATCTACGGCGGCGGATTTGCTGCGGGAGGGACGTCCGAACCGCGCCAGGATGGTGGAAACCTGTCCAAGAAAGGCGTGCTGGTGGTCAGCATGAATTATCGGCTTGGAGTTTTTGGCTTCTTCGCGCACCCGGAACTCACCCGGGAATCCGGGCACAATGCGTCGGGCAACTATGGTCTCCTGGACCAGGTCGCCGCTCTCGAGTGGGTCCACACGAACATCGCGAACTTTGGAGGAGACCCTGACAACGTCACCATCTTCGGCGAATCGGCCGGATCGTTCTCGGTCAGCGCGCTGATGGCTTCGCCGTTGACCAAAGGACTGTTTCGCCGGGCTATCGGCGAAAGCGGCGCGTTCTTTTCCACCACCTTGCCGGCGAAATCGCTTGAGGAAGCGGAAGCCGCCGGCCTGAAGTTCGCCGACTCGGCCTTCGGGACCAACTCGATCGAGGCATTGCGGGCCATTCCTGCCCAAACATTGCTGGAAGGTTCCCTGAAAGAAACCGAGCGGCATTACTCAGCGAACATTGATGGTTACTTTCTGCCGGCCGACTGTCGTTCCATTTACGGTGCCGGCAAGCAGAGCCATGTTTCGCTTCTGGCCGGGTGGAACAAGGACGAAGGCGGTTCCCCGTTCATTACAAACGGGCCGCCAACGGTCGAGAACTACGCGGCTCAAGCCAAGGCCCGCTTTGGCACCAATGCCGGGACCTTTATGAAATTATATCCCGCCTCGACTGACGCCCAGGCCGACCGGTCGGCATGGGATTTTTCCGGCGACCAGTTCATCGGCTACTCGACCTGGAAGTGGCTGGACATGCAGCTTCTGACCGGCGACTCCCCCGTGTATAGGTACGAATTCGACCAGACCCTGCCGCTGCCGACTGACGCAAAACCTGGCGCCGAGGCCAAAGCGCCGCACGCATCTGAAATCGAGTTCGTGTTCGGGGTGCTCTCTTCGAAGAACCTTCCGTGGCGGCCAGAGGACCGCGCTGTTTCGGAACTGATGCAATCCTATTGGAGCAATTTTGCCAAAAAAGGCGACCCGAACGGTCGCGGTCTGCCCCGCTGGCCGACATACAACCGCAAGCACGGCTACCCCGTGATGCATCTTCAAGCCAAGCCGGTCTGTTTCTCGGACGAGCATCGAGGCCGCTACGAATTTCTCGATCGCTGAAGTTCCGCTTTATGAAACAATCCGAGCTCAATTCTCTCATCCACAAAATCATTGCGGCAGTTGAGAAACGCCTGCCTGCCTGCCTCGCGGTGGAGGCGGATCGAAAACTAAACGACGGGAACAGCGCGATGTGCATTGTCGATGAAACCGGCGCAGTGCACGGCAAGATGTTTGGCACCGATAAAATTCGGCAGCGGCAATGCTTCCGGGTTGCATGGATCAAGGCCAGCCAGGTGTGGATTACGGGGCTGAAGACCGGCGAATATGAGACATTGGTTTACGCCGGAAAAGTTGATGACCGCAAGTATGGCATCAGCCGTCCGGACTTCATCGGCTGGGAGGGTGGCCAGCCGATAGTGGTGAACGGTGAAACAAAGTTGTCGGTTGGGTTCAGCGGTTTCCGGGGAACCACTGACCTGGAAATTGTTCGCAACGCGGTGTCCGATGTGACGGGGAACGACTGACCAGGGAAACCGGGTCAGTCCTGGACTTCGAGCACGAGGGCGCCGGGCTCGACGCGCAGGCTTTTAATACCCCGGAAAACGGGCGATCCTTTGCGACCCATCGCGTCACTGATCAGGTTCTCTCCCTTGACGCCGCCGAGCCAGGCTTTGGGAAGGCTCAAGCCGAGGACCGATACGTCTTCGAGGATCGCGTAGGGCTCGCCGCCGTTGCCTATGGACAGGCGGAACCGGCCGCGGGCGCGGAACATCTTGCCGGCGGCGATTGGAAAATCTTCCGGGATGTGCACGGCGAGGTAGGCATTGATGGCATCCTGCGAGAACTCCAGACGCACGGATTTGCCCAAATCAGTATTGGCGTTGAGCAACCCATTGATTTCGCGATCCGTCAGTTTCAAGATCTTCCCGCCAGGAACATAGGTGTTTCCCTGTCCCGGGTTCAACTCAGCGCCTGATGACCCGGAATTGACTCCGGGCCTGGCATTGGAAGCGGGCGCCCGGGAGGCAGCAGGAGCTCCCTGGTCCAGGACCCGGAGCTTGGCTTCAACGGCGGCCTTTTCTGGAGGCGACAGGACAACCGGCTTGATCGGCCGCTGGAGCCACCAGAGCGTGATGACAACCGTGGCAACGATCAGCAGCAACAGCGCGAGCAATGTCCCGCACCCGTACACCAGCCAGCGGGTCTTTTTCGGCTGAGGCGATGGCGCGGCGCCCGACGACGGGGCGCCCTGGGGAGGCGGAATGTCTGTCGACATGACAACAGCATTCTTAGATACCAGCCTGGAAGAAAAGCAGAAAACAACTATTTTCCATCGGTAGTTTCCGCATTCAAAACGTGATCGGCTGCCAGCACCAGGAACAGGTAATCCGTCGTCCCGCCCCCGAGCACATACTCGGTCTGCTGCCACAGAAACGGCCACTCGAGCAGCTCCGGAAAATCCGGCCGGATCAGCGCCGTGCCGGAAACAATGCCGCCCGGAATATACGTCCAGTCCGCACGCGTGAAGCCATAGGCCACTGTGGTGGATTTGAACCCAACCCCCGAAACGAACGAGGCGGTGTTCGGCCCGGGATGGCACCCAAGGATAAAATCCAAAGCATGCAGCATCGCCGTTTCGGAAAAAATCCCGGGAAAGGCCGCATGCAGAAAATATTGTTCCTTCCCGAATTTTTGAATGATCCATCCGGCACCCCAGATCGCAGGTTCATAGGGAACCCCGTAAGGCGTGCTCTTCTCGGCGCGATCCAATTCAACCCGGTAGCTCCGCACGGCTGCCGTGATCGCCCGGGTGAACTCATCGTTGCCAACCAGCGGCAACGCGCGCCCAATCACCCAGCCGTCCTGCTTGATATTCGAACAAATCCCATCCTTCTGGCCCACTAAAAAATCCGCATACTGCCGCTCGCGTGTCGCAATCAGCAACTCAACCGCCAGCGGAATCCGCTCGTTCAAGTCCTGCGCAAGTCCTCGGGTCCAGACTTCCCGCGCAATGCGCAGGGAATCGCTCGCCAGCGGATCATTGAATCCCTTCAGCACACGCGATGCGGCGGCCAGCCCGGCCGCCACGCGAAGTTCGCGCCGTGGATTATTTTCGGTGAACACCCACCGGTCGTCGGCAGACCCGGGAAGGCCCACCGGCACAGCAGCACCCGCAGCTTTCGCCGGATCAAAAACTTTGTTGTCTGTGATATTCACCGGATCGCCCAAAAGTGTGTATTGGCGCATAGTGCATTCGATGATTCCCCGATAGAAACGGCCGAGTGCCTTGTAACTGTCGACGATGGTGAAAGCGCCGTGCTCAATCTGCTGCAGAACGTCGGGCTTGCCGTCCGGCCGGTGGAGTTCGACGAGCTGATGTTCCTGGTCCACCGTCGTGTCGTCGTAATCCAGACCGAACTCCTCCCGGGCCAGCGCCAGGCCGTAAATGGTGTCCGATTGCGATTCCACACGCAGGTCGTAGTCGCCGGCGTCATGCCAGCCCCCGCGGTTCAATCCCGGCACAGGCTCGCCGGACCGGTAGGCGCATAACGTTGAGCCTCCCTGGAGATAACCGTCGAAATGATTGTAATTCGTTGGCGCCATCCGCGCGTCGTCCAGGTGACAGGCCCCATGCCAAACCCGGTAGCGGTCATTCACACGCATGTGACACATCTGGATTGGAAGAAAATACTCCAGGGTCGGCTGCCATACGTCCCGCTGAAAAATGTCCGTGCCAATTCGAAATGGACCGCTCTGGGACGTGCCGTAGCGAACAACGTACATGCCGGGCTTGTCAACCGCGGTGAAATCGAACTGCACATATTGATAACGCAGGAATTTCCCCCATTCTTTTCCCCTGCCCTCCAGCACCGTCTCAAATCCGCCATTCTCGGAAATGCGCGCCAGTGTGACCGAGGGAAGGACTGTGTCCCGCGCATCCAGTTCAATCACCGCAATTTTCCGCTGCCGGGGATGATACCCGACCTGGGACACCTGCACGACCGGGTCGGATTTCCAGCCAGGGATGGTGTGGGGTGTGACCAGCCATTCCAGGGCGCGATTCGTCACCCCTGTCGCGACCGGAGCCCGGACAATAAACCAGCCGTTATCGACCTGCCTCCTGCCATCCCATAATTCCAGGTCTCCCCCGGCAACCCTCTCGATGCTCATGCGCTCGCGCTCGGATTCAGGCGCGAGCACGAGCTTCTTTCCCCGCGCCAGCGCGTCCATTTGGAACTCGCCACGGCCTTGCGCGTAACCGGGGCCATTTGACTGACGGGGAAATACTCCGAAGGCGTTATCGAGCCGATACGTTTTTCCAAACAAGATCCCAGGAAACAATTCGAGGTTGAAAGAAACTTTTCCATTCCATGCCGCAGGAATCGCCTGGTCCAGGTCGACGATGATCCGAAAACTGGCGCCCTCGGCCCGAACGCGGACGGTGTAACTGATGTGAAGATCCGGATAAGCAATGGGATTGAATCCTTTCCCATTCCGATCAGGATCGGGAAACGCATTGTGGAGGCTGATTTCCTGGGTATCGCGATGGACGGTCCGGGTCCCGGCCTTTGGCAACGGCTGCCATTGTCCAGGTGTTTGGTCCAGCCTCAGGTCGCCATTGCTGGCGACCCGTTGTCCGTTCTGAATGATGCTGACGCCTCCCTGATGGCCTTCGGGGTAATAGTCATGCCCCAGCATCACATTGAGCCCCGGCATGTCGAGGTACTCAAGGGCGTTGACTGACAACCGGGAATCGTCCGCATTCAGTGTAATGCCCGCGAACAGGACAGCGATGACGAAAAAAACCCGGCGCAAGATTGAATCAGCACAAAGGCTGGTGCGTAGATTGATACGTTGAGAAGGCTTTTGAATTCGAAGCACCCCTGAACGCTACAAACATCTTCACACCGGGTCAACAATGCCCCCTCAGCGAACTCGGGGACGGGTGTGATTAAAAGCGGGTGAAGAGTGAAGGCACTCGCTCTTAGAGGAGCGCGGCTGTGTTTGGAGGAGCGTAGCGACGAGAAACCAGCCGCAGCAGGCTCGATCCACGCAGTGCGCTCAGGCGTTCCAACGTGCTGCGGCTGGTCTTCGACACAGCCGCGCTCCGCGCAAGGGTCTGCGTCCCTCACCCACTTTTAATCAGACCCCTCGGGGACACAGCGTGTCTCCTGAAGTTCGCGTTCGACCACAAATCACATCTCTAATCAACCTTCACCCACGCTTTGGCCCGGTGACTCTTCAGGATGGCTTCGCAAACTGCCACTTCCTGGTGCCCGTCTTCGGCGGTCGCATGCAAGGGAACACCTTTGACGCCGCTGGCGATCCGGCCATAAACGGACCGGAAGAGCATCTTGAACGTGTCCGGGAAACCTTCCACATGGCCGGGTGGATAATCCATAAACCCGGCGGCGCCATCGCCGAACGCGGGCGTCGCCCGCATCGCGACTTCGTTGGCGCCATCGCGATTGCCGAACTTCAACATTTCCGGCTCCTCCGAACACCACCAGGCCGATTTCTTTGAGCCGTAAATTTCGATGCGCAGACAATTTTTCCTTCCCGCAGCCACTTGCGATACCGCCAGGTTCGCGTGGGCGCCGCTGTTGAAACGCAGCAGGACGCTGGCGAAGTCTTCGGTCTGCACCTTGTAACGGGCATACTTCATCGAGCTGTCCGCTTTGGAAAATGTCTGCACTTCGCCCAGCGGCCGCTTCCTGGCCTTGTGCCACGTGTCCAGGCTGGCGAACACGGAGCCGATCTTCGCGCCAAGGACAAACGACGCAGTGTCCATCCAGTGCGTGCCGATATCGGCCACCGCGCGCAATTTGCCGCCCTCCTTTGGCAGCAGCCGCCAGTTATAGTCGGTCTCCTTGAACAGCCAGTCCTGAAGGTAAGAACCGTTCACGTGGATGATCTCGCCGAGGTCGCCGCGGGAAACCATTTTCCGCAGCGCCAGCACGGCGGGATAAAAGCGGACGTTGTAATTCACGGCGAAAACCGTGCGGCTTGCTTTTGCGAGCTTCACGATTTGCGCGGTTTCGCGAGTGCTCATCGCCAGCGGCTTCTCGCAAATGCAATGTTTGCCCGCCCTGAGAGCCGCCAGGGACATTTCACCGTGAAAACGATTCGGCACGGTGATATGCACGACGTCCACGTCCGGCGACCGCAGCATTTCACGGTAATTGCTGAACGTCCGCGGGATTCCGTATTTGGCGGCCATGGCGCCGACGATATCCGGCAAATCGCAAAGAGCGACGACCTGGACGCCCAGGCGGCGCAGGGCCTCGATGTGAACGGGGCCGATGAAGCCCGTGCCGACAATACCGGCGCGCAGTTGGCGGATATCTTTGGGTGGTTTCATGAATTTTCGCGAGGAGCTGATGGAAGTAAAGGTGACACAGCGACATGGCTACTAAGCCGCCGAGGCGTACGCGTCAACTCAAAACCAGATGGCCCCCGCTGCGCCAACCGTAGCCGCGCCTCGTCCTTGTAGCAGTCGAGGTGACGAGACTCTGACACTCCCTGGTGGACCACAAACTTTTGCAGCCACGAAACACACGAACCACACGAAAGCTATCATTCTCAAGGCAAGGTTGCAATTCGCAACCCGGAGCTAACATCCAAATCAACGGAACCAATCTTCAAGCCTTTTGCCTTCGCCGTCACTGTGACGCGACCTGGCGTCTTGCCGGCCTGCACGATGGCCAGGGCCATGCCGTTGAATGCCGGACGCTGGTTTGCCTGGTAGGAATCGTGCGAGGAAAGGTCGCCGTTGTCTGTGCCGATGATTTTGGCCGGGCCATGCACCTCGAAGGTAACGAGGTTGCTGGCGGTGGGGACGAGGTATCCCTTGGAATCCAGAACGCGGACTTCAACGTGGCCCACGCTGCGTGCTCCGCTGCTGAGGATTGTCTTGTCGCATGTGAGGGCGATGGCGGCGGGCGCGCCGGCTGTATGCATTTCCTCCTGGGCGACAACCTGGCCATCGCGGCGGCCAATCACGCGCAGGGTGCCCGGTTCAAAAGGAACGTCCCATGTGAGATGCAAATCCGCCGTCGTGCCCGCGGGGGTTGGTTCGCTCCAGGTTCGAAGGTTTCCCGGCCTGGGAAAAGCCAGCGATTTTGTGCCATAGCTCCTCCCGTTGATCTGCAACTCCACTTGCTTGCAGTTGGAGTAGACGACAACGGGAATAACGGTGCCCTTCTTGCCGGGAAAATTCCAGTGCGGCAACGCATGCACCATCGGTTCACGGGTCCATAAACTCCTGTAAAAGTAGTAGCCGTCCTTGGGAAAGCCGCAGGTGTCCAGCACGCCGCTGCTGGCGCCCTTGCGCGGCCATGCGCGCGATTCGCCCAGGTAATCAATCCCCGTCCACATGAAATACCCGATGACATAATCGTGGATGGCATTGAATTTCCACAGTTGTTCGGACCGGATCATTCCCGAGGCATACGCGAACGGCCCGGGCTCGCCGCGTCCCGCGCTGTTCGTGCCAAAGTAATTTCCACGCACACCCCCGACGCATACATCCTCGGTGCCCACGAATTTTCTGCGCGGATATCTTTCGCGGTCGTCTGAAAAACAGATCTCCCGGTGGACGCCCCAACGATCAACGTAGTTATACCCGGCAATGTCCAGCGCATCGATGAATTCGGGCAAAGAAGGCGTCGGCGAGTGGACCTGGTCGCAGGCCGAGGTCACGGGACGGCTGGGATCCTCGTCGTGGCAGATGGCCGTCAGCTTTCGGGCCAGACCAACGCCCACGGCGCTGCCCTGCTGGGGGATTTCATTTCCAATGCTCCACATGACGATGCCTGGATGATTGCGGTCGCGCCGGAGCATGGAGGCAAGGTCCTTCTCAGACCACTCGTTGAACAGCGTCGAGTAGGAGCCGCGCAGCCCCCCTTTGGCAACCGTCCATTCATCAAAAGCTTCATCCATCACCAGGATTCCCAGGCGGTCGCACAGGTCGAGGAACTCGGGGGCTGGCGGGTTGTGACTGCATCGAATGGCGTTGCATCCCATCGTCTTTAACAACGTGAGCCGCCGTTCCCAAACATCCTCCGGCACCGCGGCGCCCACCGCGCCGCCATCGTGGTGCAAACACATCCCAAGCATCTTGACGCGCTCGCCGTTTAGAATAAAACCACGGTCAGGATCATACTCAATCTGCCGGATGCCGGCGGGAGTGTCGCAGGAATCCAATACTTGAGCCCCTGCCCCGCTCCCCATGACACGAGTCCGCATCACATACATCGCGGGATTCTCAATGCTCCATAACTGGGGTTGTGCGATCGAAATCGTCTGCTGCAGCTCCCTTTCACTCCCGCCAGGCAAATCCACCACGCTCTCCACACTTCCAACCGTCCTGCCGGCCGAATCAATCACGTCCTGATGGACAATGACGCCCGCGGCAGCATCGGTCTCGTTCTGGACGCGGGTCTTGACCAGGACATCGGCGGCGGCGGTGGAAACTTTGGGTGTGACAATGTACACGCCCCAATGGGCGACGTGAACCGGCCCGGTGACATCCACCCAAACGTGGCGATAAATGCCCGACCCGGTGTACCACCGGCTGTTGGGTTGTTTGTCGTTTGCCACGCGGACGCTCAGCAGGTTGTCTTTGCCTTCTGCGGCCAGGAACGGAGTCAAATCGCAGGTGAAACCCGTGTAACCATAAGCGTGATCCCCGAGGTGATGGCCGTTGAGGTAAACACCGGCATTCATGAAAACGCCATCGAATTGCACCGTGATCCTTTTGCCCTTGAACCCCGCCGGTGTGATGAAGTGCTTTCGGTACCAGCCAATTCCCGCCGGCAGGAACCCACCGGATCCGCCCGTGGCATTTGTCTTTTCGTACGGCCCTTCTATTGACCAATCGTGGGGCACATCCAGCGTCCGCCATGCCTTGTCATCAAACTCCGGACGTTCTGCGCCGACGGCATCCCCCCTGGCGAACGACCAGTTCAAATCCAACGAAAGCCGCTGCCGGGGCGAACCCGGTTCGTCAGCACACCGAGCCGGGGATGTCAGGATGAAAATGCAACTTAGGGCGATGATAAACTTCATTGCAATCCAAGGCTGAAGCGCAACAAGCGAACGAGGTTTCGCAGAGTCATAGAAGGCTTCCGGTTCTCTGATTGAACGGGGAAGTTGGGGGTTAAACAGCACCGTTCATATGCCAACTGTGCCTCAATGGCACCCTGCAAGTCAAATTTCAAGTCGCACCCGCGTTCCCGAAAAACAACGGCGCAATAAGTTCCACAGGCTCATTTCGCTTTCCACCAGTCCCGGAGGTCGTTCGCGGCATGATGGACGAGAGAAGGGAAGCTGCGAATGGCCTCGCGCAATTCCGGGAAAAAGTGGACTGCCAGCCAGGCAAGGACCGCGACAACAGCCAGCCAAATCACCACATCCAGGAGAAACACGAACGAACCGGCCCACTTGGACTGTCCAAGTCCCAAATAGGCGGCGCGGCGCGCTGCCTTCAGCGGCCATGTCAGGATCCCGTAGGCGATCAGCAACAGCAGCGCCGCGGCCCACACGGGAACGTTGGCCGGCAATGCCAGCCCGAGCAATGCGCCGGTTGCCAGCAAGGAGATCAGGGCGCAGATCCACAGCACACTCGCCGCGCCGTGCAACAAGGAGAGCAAGGGCAGCGAGAAGCCCATGCCGGGATGAAAAGGCGCATGCTCCGCCCAATACCCATGCCATTTCTCCCGGCAATGATCCGCATTCGCCCGCACTCCCCGCTCAAAGGACAGTCCCCACCAGCGCATTTCCCGCTTGAATCGGCGCCTCCATTCGCTGCGCGCCTTGCGGTCTGGAAAACCTTTGATCGCCTCGTAATACCCTTCCTTCGCCCGCCGGATGAATTCCTGCGCGGTCGGCGGAACACCGCCCGACGCAGCCGCCTTTTCCTCCGGCGAATGCGCTTCCGGCACCACAAACGCCATCACCACATACACCAGCAACCCGGTTCCCCAAAAGATTGTTAATAAAACAAAAGCAAGCCGCACAAACGTGGGATCCATACTCACGAAAGCCCCGATCCCGTTGCAGACTCCCGAGATCATCGCGCCCTCGTGGATTCGATAGAGCCGCCTTGGAGCGCCGGAGCGCGGCGGTTCCCGTTGTTCCCCACCGGCACATTGTCCGCCCGAGGCGCCGCCACCGGTTGCTCCCGCGTCCGCAGCTTCGCCCGGATCCGGGTCGATCGGCCCCATCTCCGCGATAACAGCGGCGACTTCCTTCGTCACCACCACCGTCTTGTGGCTGCTCAGAACCGCGCGGAATTTTTCTCCGATCGCCCCCTCGATGTCCGAAAGGATTTCATCCCGGTCGGGGTTGCCCTGCAACCGCGCGGTCGCGCTCTCCAGGTAGGCTCGCAAAGCGTCATAACCGGCTTCCTCGAGCTGATACGCCGTCCCCCCCAGATTGATCGTGATAACCTTGTTCATGGCAATTCCTCCGATTTATTTTTTTCCGAGATTTTTAACCGTTCCGTTGATCTTCCCCCAGTAGTCGAGCGTTTCGCGCAGTTGCTCACGGCCTTTGGCGGTGAGCTCGTAATACTTGCGGGGCGGCCCTGCCTCCGATTCCTTCCATTCGTAATCCAGGAGCCCCTCGCGCCGCATCCTGCTGAGCAATGGATAAAGCGTGCCTTCCTGGGTGGCGAATTCGGTCGCGCTCAGTTGCTTCAGGATGTCCGCGACATAGACTTTGTCGGCCGCGATGATCTGCAGCACGAGCAATTCGAGCAGCCCTTTGCGGATCGCGGAAAATTTTTCGTTCACACTCATCAATAACGTCAGCAAGCTACCTTGCTGTACAAAGGTAGCTGGTTATATAATTTGAGTCAAGAGGAAAAGTTTCGCAGGTTCCGTTTGCCGCAAGCCGGAGGCTTGCCAGAAAGTAGCCGGTGGTTAAGCGATGCCGTAGCACAGCGAAGGCAGAGCGATACCACCGGACAACGCCCCCAAATCTCCCATCGACCCCGCAGGGGTCGCAGGGGTTCTGGCATCCTTCCAGGATGCAACTGACAGCAAACGATTACCGGGGGTCTTCGCTCCCGCCTTCGCTACGCTACGGCGCGGCAGGTCGCTGCGACCCCCGGCTGCTTTCTACCAACCCTTCGGGTTGGGATTGAATAAATCCTTCGTTTCCTTCGTTTGCTTGGTGTGCAGGATTCTCCGCGTTCCTGGTGTGCACAGCTGGTTTCAGGTTTGGCTTCGCCCGATTGACTTACGGCGACGAAGCAGCTTCCAAATCGTGAAGCCTGGATCCCATCATATTGCCGAGGTGCTCGCCGACTGTGTGCAGGATGATGCCATACCCCACGAGCACGATCACTAAAAGCACAAACGCCCGAATATGATGCTTTTCCAATCGCTTGAGCGACTGTGCGAAGCCGACGAGGCCGAGCAAGGCGGCTGCCACGACAATTGCATCCACGCTCGCGCGTTGCCAGTAACTGCCGCCCAGGTGCAGCCACATCCCGAATTCATCGAACGTGAGCCCAATGGCAATGCCGTACAACAACGCCGTGATTTCCGCCGCGCGACCCACTGGCCGGCGAAACACGCTGTACCCGCAGACCGCTGACATCAGAAAGATGCCATAGTTCAGATGATGAACATGAGTCCGGCCCAGGAACAGGTAGAGATTGGGTATCTGCCCGGACATGATCAGGAACACAGACACCCGCGCCAGGACGAAGGTCAGAATGAAGCTGAACAAAGCCCGGCGCGCCAGTCTGTGGGCTGTTTCCCGATGAATGGCGTGTTCGGTGTTCATCGCGTTCATATTCCGACTTCTATATACACTGGAAATTCCGGCGCAAGATAATCCCAAAATGCTCCGGGCCGGCTCTTCGTTTCCTTCGTTTGCCCGGTGTAAACACGGGCCAGGCGTTCTGCTGGTGAAGTCTCCGACTTCGTAATAGTTCGGCCTCCATCTGCCATGCGGATGGCTTCCATTTAAGCATTGTCCGGCAAGGGATTTCAGGGCAATAATCGTCCCGGCAAAGTCAGAAATCAGGTCGGCAAAGGATTTATGGCAATTCCAACGACGAAAGCGGCCTCGGCCTGCCCGCCGGCATGGACTGGAGGCAAACACGCTCCATGGGCTTGAGGCTGGTCCAGATGCTCGTCACGCAATTGAACGCCACTGTCGAAGTCAGCAACAGCGACGGCACGCAATACGCCATTTCGTTTGCAAACATCACAACGCATCAACACGAGGAAATTTGAGATGAGCAAACCAACTATTCTTATCGTCGAAGACGAAGAGATTGTCGCAGCGGACCTCGGGAACAAACTCCGCCAGCTCGGCTACGAGGTTTGCGGTTCGGCACGGCGGGGGGAGGATGCGGTCGCGCTCGCGCGTGAGCGGCGTCCGGATCTGGTTTTGATGGACATCCGCCTGGCCGGGGCGATGGACGGGGTGGAAGCGGCAGAAATGATTTGCCATGAATTGGGCCTGCCGGTCATTTATTTGACAGCCCACTCGGACGGACCAACGTTGCAGCGAGCCAAGGTCACCGAGCCCTTCGGCTATATCCTGAAACCCTTTGAAACGCGGGAGCTGGAGACTCACATTGAAATGGCCCTGTACAAACACAAGACCGAGCGGGCGTTGCGGGCAGCGCAGGTCAAACTCCAGGCGCATGCCGACGAGCTGGAGAAAACTGTCGCTCGACGCACCGCCAAACTGCAGGAGACAGTTACCGAGCTGGAGCATTTCTCCTATGCCATTACCCATGACATGCGCGCGCCTCTCCGAGCCATGCAAAGCTTTGCCGGCCTCCTCGAACTGGAGTGCGCCGGTTGCGAGTGCATTCTCAGCCAAACGTACTTTCAACGCATCAAAATAGCCTCGAGCCGCCTGGACCAGTTGATCACCGATTCCCTCAACTACAGCAACGCTATCCGCCAGGAATTCACCCTCGAACCGGTGGACCTGGATGAGCTGCTCAACGGCCTCGTCGACACCTACCCCAACCTGCAGTCCGACAAAGCCGATATCCATCTTGAAGCCAACTTGCCCACCGTGTTTGGCAACCAGGCGGCCCTGACCCAGTGTTTCTCCAACCTTTTGGGCAATGCCGTTAAATTCACCAAGCCGGGCGCCCGACCCCAAATCCGTGTATGGGCCCAGGAACCGAGCCCGCTCAACTCTCACCCCCTTGCCAACAACCGTCAACAACTGCGGATCTGGGTCGAGGACCAGGGTATCGGCATCCCGCAAGACTCTCACCAGCGCATCTTCGGCATGTTCCAACGCGCGGCAAAAGGGTACGATGGCACCGGTATCGGCCTGGCTCTCGTGCATAAGGTCATCCACCGCATGGGTGGAGAAGTGGGAGTCGAGTCCGTTGAAGGCCAGGGCAGCCGCTTTTGGGTGGACCTCCGCCGCGCTACGCAGGCCAGGTCGGAACCGCACTGAATCACCGTGCTGAAACGCGGCGGCCAGAACGTCTTCGCCATTTCAAATCTCAAATTTGAAATTTGAAATTCAGGGCTTCGCCAGCCGGTAAAACATGTTGGTTGACGAGATCGTATTGGTGACCGTGTATCGATCGCCGATAAGGATCTGGCCATCCAGCACGGAGGTCCAGTTTGGGGCAGGCGACAGAACGGAGGTCTGTTCCAGGTTGAATTCGGCCGCGGCTGCAGGCCAGGAAAGCACGATGGACTTGCCGGCTGCCGCAATGGCCAGTTTCGGCGTGCCGAGCACGGTGACGGGAGCGCTCAAGCCGGCGTGACCCGTTCCGACGCTGGCTTCGAGGTACAGGTTGGTGGCAGGTTGCAGTACTGCGATGTTCCCCGACCAGGTTCCATTCGTGAAGCTTCCGGACAGGCTCGGAGTAACCGGCACCGACACGACATCCGTGGCGTAGCGCAAATCCACGGAATACCAGCGAACATCATCGGTCTGGTTCGGAAAAGCTGTCCCGTAATCCCACCAGCTTTGATTGATGGTTCCATCTGGAAATGTTCCCGGAAGGTTATCGCTCCAAAAATAATCGGCGTTGCGTTCATGAACCCCCACACGGTAGGTGGCGCCGGCGAGGAGCAGGACGGGTGTCGCGAAGGGCGTATCCACCCAGGTGCCGGGAATGCTCGTGACATCTTGCGATGCGACAAGCAACCCGCTGTCCGTCCAGATCGAAACGTTGTCCCCAAAATAATGCCGTGCATGAGTCACCACCAGGTTCGTGCTGGGCGTGAATGAGTAACCCAGCACGTATTCGTCACCGTCATAAAGAGTTTCATCAGGACTTGGAGATCCAAGGACGGTGTTGGTGCCCGGGGCTGCCGTGGGCAAGAGGGCGTTGATCGAGACCGGGATGAAGTAGCTGGCCGTGTTGTTGGCCGCGTCCTGCGCGGTGATCGTGACCTGGAAAGGTTCGCCGATGAGTTGTGGCGAGGGAACAATGCTCCAGACAAAATGATCGGGCAATGGGTCGTTATCCAGGATGGTGATGGAACCGTATCCAACGGTCGCGCTCGAAACGCGAGCGGTGACGGTGACGATTTGCGGCCCGGTAATTCGAGCGTCGTCGATGATCGTCAGATTGAACACGGCGGAGGTCTGGCCGATGGGAATCATGGTTGTGGGAGGAACAACCAACTTCGAAGTATCGCTGGAAGAAAGGTTCACAACGATATTTCCCCCCACAGGAGTTGCCACGCTCACGACGCCGGCGCCGGTCAAGACACCATCGCCTTCCGACGCTGTTGCCGGGAGCGTCACGATCAATTCGGCTGCATCATTATCGTGGACCGTGATCGAGGCCTGCGTCATTCCATAACCCGGCGCGGTGGCGGTAATAGTGGCGATCTGGTCCCCATCCAGCACCGAGTCGTCAATAATGTTCAGGTCAAACGTCGCGTTGGTCTGCCCGGCCAGGAGGATCACGCTTGACGGGACGGTGACTTCCGATGTGTCACTGGATTGAAGATCAACAACCAGGTCATTGGTCAAAACCTCAGTGATCGCGACGTTTCCCTGCCCTGCGAGCAGGCCGTCACCCTCGGTAGCCGTTGAGGGGATGACCAATCGGAACTGGGACCCCGGCGAGTCGATCCTGGAAATGGTCACCTCGCCGCCATTAGGCACCACGTTGAACATGACGTACGGCTGGGAAGCGTTGGTCACAATCTGAGAGGGGACAGCCGCACCGTTCTGCGCGACGATGGCCCACGGCCAGGCAGCGGGCAGCGGTCTGCGCACGGTGATTGGATAATTATAGATGCTGTTGTCCAAAGTATGGGTGACCTGGAGGGTGATGCTGGCCGCTGCGCTCCCGGTTTCGACAACGGTGGCGTCATTGCGTTCCTTGATGTAACGCGCAACATTGCCGAACGTTTCCACCCAGTATCGATTGGTGTTGCTGCTGAAGTAATCCACGCTCGCTTGAAGTATCGAGCTCGGGAGCGGCGAATAGCCTCCGTCATTATCGATGCCGTGAATCAAGTACACGCCCCAACCGTTCATGCTGGCGGCGCTGTTGGCCACGCTGGTGAAGTTCGCAAGCGTCTGGATCGTTCCCTGCGGACCGCAGATAAAACAACTGATCTGCATGAAATTGCCGGGCGAAGCCGGGTTGACCACGCCCGAGCAATTCCGGGCGACCATGTAGTATTGGGCTGTGAGCGAATCACTCCCACTCGCGCAATTTGGATAGGCCAGGGAAACGCACAGTTGGGTTGTAACATTTGCGTTGATCGCATTCTGGGAGTTCGTGAGTTCAGCAGCCTGCTGAGCCAGGCTCAGGCCGGAGAGGTTGGCATGCGTCACGGTATGGCTGGCGATCTCGTGACCGTAGGATGCGGCGTTTTGCAGCTTGGTCCAACCGGCAAACATCCCCCCCGATGTCACCGAGAAAAAAGTCATCTTCATCCCGTTTCGATTGAAACATCGGCAGCGCGAGGGTGAA
>DASRKU010000010.1:0-5508 GCA_035648815.1 Verrucomicrobiia bacterium
CTGCCGTAATGGCCCAACCCGCGCCCGCGCCTGCCGAGCCTCCCGCAGTGGTCGCCCCCGCGCCTGCTCCGGCGACTGTCACTCCCGCAGCCGAGGCGGCACAGCCGGCTTCACCGCCCGTCAAATCCACCAAGGCGCATCGTGTTGCCAAGACCGCGGCAGCCCAAACCACCAATGACAATGCCAAATGGGGAGCGGTCGAGGTGACCCCCGGCATGAGCCAGGAGCAAATGAATCAGGCGCAACAAGCCCTGCAAGAGAAGATGTCTCAGATGGGACCGGAACCAACGGAAGTCCAACCCAAAGAGGCGTCGAAAGAAGTGAAACCCGAATCCACCGCGGCCCGTGCTCCGGCCACGGCGCAGGCTTCAACCGCCCCCGCAAAACGGGCCCCGCTCGCCAGGACCAAGCTGCCGCCTTTGCCCGCGCCACCGTCTCCCGTTTCAGCGTCTAAAGAGCAGCAGCTCCAGACTTTGCTGCAGCAGTATACTTCGGACCAAATCTCGCCCGAACAGTACCACCAGCAACGGGCGAAGATCCTTGCCGAACCCTGACGCCTGTTCAGAACGGTTTGTCCGGGTGACAGCCGATCTGGACCGGCTCTAACTCTGCATGCACGCATTCCGGTATATCGGAGACAAACTGCACTGCGAACGCCTCGCCATTGAGCCTCTTGCGAGGAAGTTCGGCACCCCTCTCTTCGTCTATTCCCAGTCCACCCTCCAGGACCACTTTCAAAAACTGGATTCAGCCCTCTCGGGAGTGGACCACCTGGTTTGCTTCTCCGTTAAATCCAATTCAAACCTGTCCATCCTGCGACTGCTGCACGACTTGGGCAGCGGATTTGATATTGTCAGCGGCGGCGAGTTGCAGCGCGTCATCGATGCCGGAGGCGATCCCCGCAAGTGCGTCTTTGCAGGCGTTGGCAAAACCGGGAGCGAAATTGAATTTGCGCTCAAGCAAGGGGTCTATGCGTTTAACGCGGAAAGCGAACCTGAATTGGAGCGCATCCAGCGCGTCGCCGCCCGGCTGCGAAAGATCGCTCCCGTCGCGGTGCGGGTGAATCCGAACATCACCGCCCACACGCACGCAAAAATCACCACCGGCACTTACGAAAACAAATTCGGAGTCGCCTTTGAACAGATCGAGGCTGTGTATGCCCGGGCCTCCCGGCTGAAGAATCTGCGCCTGGTGGGACTGCAGATGCACATCGGTTCGCAGATTACGGCCGTGGCGCCCTTTGAAGCGGGAGTTCGAAAAGTCCTGCCCCTGGCCCTGAAGCTGAAACAACAATACGGAATTCAGTTCTTAAGCATTGGCGGCGGACTGGGCGTGATTTACGACCCCGCCCTGGCCAGCGGCTCTGCAAAATGGTGGAGATCTTCGGCAGCACGAAACATTTTGACGGCGCAATCCTATGCCGCCCGCCTCGTGCCGCTGTTGAAACCATCCGGACTGCGCATCCTGGTCGAGCCCGGCCGGTTTATCTCGGGCAACGCCGGCATCCTCGTCACCCGCATCGAGTACGTGAAGCGCACTGGTCGCAAAAACTTTCTCATTGTGGATGCCGCGATGAACGACCTCATCCGCCCGGCTTTATACGATGCGTACCACGAGATCGTCCCGGTGGTGCGCAGAAAAGGCCGGCCCCTGCGCGCCGACGTGGTCGGACCCGTGTGCGAATCGGGCGATTTTTTTTCCAAAGACCGCTCCCTGCCCCAGGTCGGGCCTGGCGATTACCTGGCACTGCTGAGCGCCGGCGCCTACGGCTCCGTCATGGGCTCCAACTACAACACCCGCCCGCTCCCGGCCGAGGTTCTCGTCCATGGAAACAAGGCAGGACTCGTGCGTGAGCGCCAGGCCATAAAGAAAATCTGGGCTGGAGAAAAAATCGCGCCCTGGCTCAAGTGATCCGCCGATTCGGCGCCCGCACTTTTCGTTCGAGCTCCTCCAGCAGCGGTATTTGAGCCGGATTGACTTTTGCCCTGGCTTCTTCCATCCCGAAGAAACTCGCCCTGTCCACTTCAGGGCACTCTTGAAATCGGCCCGAATTGGGAGGCCACTCCATTTGGAAGACGTTGCTCTTGCACAGCGCCGGATCCCAGTCGCCTTCCACACCCCATGCATACACCAGCTTGCCGCTTTTTTGTCGAATCGGGGCAAGCTCGATGAATAGACCCTCGGGTTGGAAACCGGTTTCCTCACAAAACTCCCGCCGCGCCGCGGCCAGCGGCGGTTCGTTCGGCTGGATTTCGCCCTTTGGAATGGTCCATACCCCCGCGTCTTTGTCCTTCCAAAAAGGCCCGCCCGGATGCGCCAGCAAAAACTCCAGCTCGCCATCGCGAATCCGAAACAGCAACAATCCCGCGCTGATCTTCGCCATGCCCCGATAGCTGAGCCAACCAAGAGCTGGTCGTCAATACCAGAGCCGAGAGTCGACGGTCGAAAGTCGAGTCTCGGGTCTGATCTTGAAACAGGTTTTTCACCCGTGAACTGAGGTTTCGATTGATACGCGAACGGCGGTCGTGATTTGGAACGTGCCAATTCCTGATGCATATGCATAGGAAATTGGCAGTGCGATTTCAACCCTCAGGCAATTTTTCCATGTCAGAAAGCGTGGCGTTGTGGCTAAATGCGGCTGTGTCGCGACGACGCACATATCAGCGTGAATCGGGCAGGAGGCGGAGAGGATGGTTGGCGGGCAGTGTTCTTTTTACTTTGGCGTTAGTGGGTGTAATTGCGTGGCGGCTGGGCGGACCTGTCCGGCATTCCAAAAAATTCGCACAGCACGCAGCCACAGCCAGCGGCCAATCCATTTCTCAGAGCGCACCTGCCGGCACTCCTCAAGTGCAACCCGCAGCGTTGGAATCAGAGGTTTATCCTCGTCCGGTGCGGGATGTTTTGGAGGCGCAAATTGCCCTCGAACGGCAGCGGATCTCTTCAGGATCGATTGATGGCGTGATGGGGCCGCAAACGCGCGCTGCCATTCGGGCTTTTCAAAGGAAAACAAATCTGCCGGGAACCGGCGAGCTGGACGCTGAAACGAAGGCGCGGCTGACGCTGGCGGCGCCGCCTTTGGGCGCCTGCACGATCCGCTCAAACGACCTTGCCCGGCTTCAACCACTTGGAAAAACGTGGTTGGAAAAATCGCAGCAGAGCGCGCTGGAGTTTGAATCCATCCTGGAACTCATGGCGGAGCAGGGGCATTCGCATCCGGCGCTTCTCCGCGCAATCAATCGTGGCGTAGACTGGACCCATGTGTCGGCGGGGATAAGCCTGGAAGTGCCCGTCGTGACCGTCACTGAGCCCGCGGCAAAAGCGGCGTTCGTCAGGATCGGCCTTGCTGAAAAGATCCTGGAAGTGTTTGATGCTGAAACCAATCTTCTGGGCCACTTCCCGTGCAGCATTGCGCAGCATGTCGAAAAGCGTCCGGTGGGGGAGTTGCGCGTGGCCGTGCTTGCGCCGAACCCCAATTACACGTTCGATCCCGAGCTTTTTCCCGAGTCGGACGAAGCGCGGCAATCGAACACCAAACTGGTCATTCCTCCCGGCCCCAACAACCCTGTCGGAACGGTCTGGATCGGGCTGGACAAGCCCGGTTATGGGATGCATGGGACGGCCAATCCCGAGGCAGTGGGGCGCACGGAATCGCACGGATGTTTCCGGATGGCGAACTGGAATGCGGAACTGCTGCTGGAGCTGGTGTGGATTGGGATGCCTGTTTACGTGGGACCGTGAGTTGATTCCGGGCCGGTGCTGAGAGGTTTGATGCGCAGTCTGCAGGCGCGGGCCAGGCACCAGCCGCGAAGCGCTTCAGCTACGACGAACAATCCGAGGGCAACCAGCACGAGGCAGCTCCACAGCTCGAAATCCGCCATGATGATGCCGGCGATCAGCAGCACCGTTCCCAGAACTCCCCGGGCCATTCTTCCCTGGTAACTTATATTTGGGTTGAAGAAAGCATGCATGCGATGATAAGCGGAGCATAAAATGAACCGGGCTGGAATTATCCAAAACCGGGGTTAGATTTCGTCCGTGGAAGTTTCCGAGTCAATTCAGTGCCCGTATTGCGGACAATGGAACAATCTCAGTCTGGATACGAGCGATGCATTTCAGCGCTTTACGACGGACTGCGAAGTGTGCTGCCGGCCTTTCGAAGTGATTGCTGAATGCGAGCCCGGTGAAATTCTGAGCTTGGACGTGACGGCCAATTGAGCCAGTCTTTGTCCATGCACAACATTCCCAACCTGGTTCTGTGGGTGTATATCGTCCTGCTTCTGTTTGGTGGATTGATTGGCTTTCTCAAGGCCGGGAGCAAGGTTTCGCTCATCACATCAGCAGGTTTTGCCGCCGCGTTGGTGTTGACTGCGGTCCATGGAATTTTTGATGCCGCCTTTGCAGCCGGGCTTGCCAATGTGCTGATGGCTGTGTTGCTGGTGGTTTTTGCGGTAAGACTTGCCAAAACAAAAAAGTTTATGCCTAGCGGTTTGATGTTGTTTGTCACGATCGCCGCCCTGGCGTTGCGCAACATTCGACTCTAAGCCGCATTCTCGATCGGCCGCGCCGTGCCAGACGCTTCTTTGCCCATTTGGGACAGTCACTCGGAAATTATTGCAGCTTTCCGTTCCGGCAACCGGCTGATCCTGTCTGCCCCCACAGGCTCAGGCAAAACCACCCAGGTGCCGCAAATGCTCTTGCAGGCTGGTTTGCTGGATCGCGGGCAGGTGGTGATTCTCCAACCCAGGCGAATTGCGGCGCGCTTGCTCGCCGCACGAGTCGCGGCGGAACTGGGCGTCAAGCTCGGGCGCGAAGTCGGATACCAGATCCGGTTCGAGAACATCACTTCGTCCGACACCCGGATTCGTTTCGTCACCGAAGGCGTGTTGTTGCGCCAGATGATCGAGAATCCAGGACTGTCGGGAATCTCCACTTTGATCTTCGATGAATTTCATGAGCGTCATCTGTACGGCGACATCACGCTGGCGATGACGGTGGAGTTGCAGGAACAACGCCGGGCGGATCTGCGTCTGGCGGTCATGTCCGCAACGCTGGATTCGGATTTGCTGGCCGATTACTTCTCGCGTTTGCCGCGCAAAGACCCTCCGTTTGGATGCAGGGTGGTGTGTTCCGAGGGCCGGGCGCACCCGGTTCACATCCAGTATGCCGCGCGCCCGAACTACACTGACACGCGGCCTGTCTGGGAACAGGCAGCCGAGGCGTTCAGCAGTTACGTGTCGTCCGGGGCCGGCGGCGATGTGCTGATTTTCATGCCCGGCAGTTTTGAAATCGCCCAGACCCTGGACGCGATCCGACACACGCATGAGGCCAAAGGATTCATCCTGCTGCCGCTTCATGGAGAACTTTCCCCGCAGGATCAGGACGCCGCCGTCGCGAGGTACGCGCAACGAAAAGTCATCGTTTCCACGAATGTGGCGGAAACCTCGCTGACAATCGACGGCGTCCGGCTTGTGATCGACAGCGGCCTGGCGCGCATCCCGCGGTATGATC
>DASRKU010000011.1:0-5264 GCA_035648815.1 Verrucomicrobiia bacterium
CATCAAGAGTATTTTCTACATACGTCAGCCCGGCCTCGACTGCTTCCCACCCGGCTTGACGCAGATGCCGGGCGACCACTGGCTGCTTGACGGGCGGATTCCAAAGCTCCGCAATCTGAGATTGAGGCAGCCCCTGCAACATCCCTGCCACCGCCAGTGATTGCTTTTCGGTCCAGCGCTCCATCACCGTATCCATCAACCCGATGACCGGGGCAATCCCGGCGGGTGTTTCGGTCTCGGCAACCGAAAGCCCCAGACGTCGGTTTTTGGGCATGCGTTCCAAAACCTTGCCCGACTCGCGGAAAGCCGGCCCGTCGCCTTGTGACACTCGGCCCTTTGGCACGAAGTTGATCGTGCCGATGCCTATCGCTATACGGGTATCCAATCCGACACCCGGTGCGTTGCCGTGTAGATGTGCCCGGAAAAACACCGCCACCCGCAGACCCAGCTTTGCGTCCGTGACGACCAATTGCCAACTGTCCCCGCGAAACACATCGGCATCCAGCGGGACGGCCTTCCCGTACAACGCGCGCGCTGCTCGTGAAGCTTTCTCCAGCGCAACGGGTAATTCTCGCCTTGCCGCTTCTCCCAGCTTCGATGATTCCACCACGTCGCCCGTCAGCACCGCGTAGCGTTGCCCGGGATTCAATTTCAAATCGCATGGTTTCCGGCTCATGGTTGACTGCTTTCGGTGGCACAATAATCAATCCGCGCTGCCGGGTTAAGTCTCATCTCAATTCTCCCGTAGTTCGGCCGCCACCCCATCGTTGTAGCGCTCGCGGTCATGGTGCTTGAAAGATTCCGGATGTGCGAATTCCGAATCCAATCTGCGCCGCAGCGAGGCGGGGGCTATTCATATCGGAGCGCCTCAATCGGGTCGAGCCGCGAGGCTTTCCAGGCCGGATAATATCCGAAGGTGATTCCGACGGTCACGGACACGGCGACGGCGGCGATGATCGCGGGCAGGGAAGGCATCGTCGGCCAATGCAGCAGCGCGGTGACCGCGAGCGATACCGCGCGGCCCACCAGAATTCCAAAGACACCGCCGGCCAGGCAGAGCATGACGGCCTCGACCAGGAATTGCCGCAGAATGTCGCGCGCCCGCGCGCCGACCGCCATTCGCAGTCCGATTTCATGTGTTCGCTCCGTCACTGAAACGAGCATGATGTTCATGATGCCGACGCCACCGACGATGAGCGAAATCGTCGCGACGACGAGCAACAGGTTGGTCATGACGCGGCTGGTGGAGGAAAGCGCCTTGGCGAATTCGGTCAGGTTGAAAACCCGGAAATCGTCCCCTTTGCCGGGTTGGTTGTCCAATGCGCTGGGTGGGATATGATGGCGTTCGCGCATGAGGACGGTGATCTGGCGCATGGCCCGAGGGATGTCCTGCGGTGTGGCCGCGGACACCCAGATGTCATCCAGGTCGGCGAACCGCGTTAGCTGGGGCATGTCTGCCGCCTGAATGGCAGATTGCTGCGGATAAAGCTGCACGGATTGATTTGGGTATAGATCGTTGAGGGTTTTCACCTGGCTGGATGAGGAAGCCGCTGCCGTCTGCGTCCCCTGCCTCTGGCCACTCACCCGAAATTTGATGGTAGTCCAGGGGTACAAGATAAAATCGTCCTGGTCATTTCCCGCCATGTCCGCGCCTTTGGGTCCGAGGACGCCGAGCACTTTCATGGAGACATTCCTGAAGCGAATCTCTTTCCCGACTGGCGATTCACCGTCGAACAACTGCTTGACGATGGTTTGCCCGATGAGACAGACGGCCCGCACGCTGCGTACATCGTCCTCAGTGAAAGGCTCGCCGGCGGAAAGCGGCCAACTGCGCACGATCAGGTACTCCGGTGTCGAGCCAAGCTGCCGCCGTGGACGCCAATTGCTGTTGCCGTACACGACCTGTCCACCGCAGTCCACGCTGGGAGCCACGCATGTGATGGCGCCGCAATTTTGGCGGATGGCTTCCGCATCCATGGGCGTGACGGTGGATCGTCCGCCGGTGCCTGAATTGACGCCGCCCACGACGATATGCGCGGGATCTATCTGGATGACATTCGCGCCCAGGCTGGCGATGGTCTGCTCGATGGAATGGGAGGAGCCGCGTCCGATTTCCATCATGGCGATAACGGCGGCGATGCCGATGATAATGCCCAGGCAGGTCAGCAAAGAACGCATGACATTCCGGCGCAACGCGTGCGAAGCCATTCGCAGGATTCGATAACCGGCTCTCAAGGAAGCGCCAGGCCTGTCCACTGCAGAACCAACTTCCCGCAACTTCCCGGCATCGGCGGCTTCGGCCGATTTTGCGGGGAGCGCATTCTGTGGAGGCCCGTCCTCGACGATGACTCCGTCGCTGATGCGAATCATGCGTTTGGTGTGCCGGGCCACGTTCGGGTCATGCGTGACGATGATGATCGTGATGCCTTCCTCTTCGTTCAACTTCTGGAACATTCGCAAGACATCCTCTGTCGTGTGCGAATCGAGATTGCCGGTCGGTTCATCAGCAAAAAGCACCGGGGGATGGTTGATCAAGGAGCGGCCTATGGCGACACGCTGTTGTTGTCCGCCGGAGAGCTGGGATGGTTCATGATCCATCCGGTCCCCCAACCCGACGAGTCGAAGGATCGCCTCGGCGCGGCGGCGGCACTCGCTTTCGGTGAGGTGGGCGGCGGAATAGTTCAGCGGCATCACCACGTTTTGCAGCGCGCTGGTCCGCGCCAGAAGGTTGAAGTTCTGAAAAACAAAACCGATTTTTGAATTTCTGACCAAAGCGCGCTCATCGGCGGACAACGATGAAATTTCGCGGCCATCCAGCCAGTACTTGCCGGAGGTTGGCCGGTCCAGGCAGCCCAGGATGTTCATCAGCGTGCTTTTGCCCGACCCGCTGGCGCCGACCAGTGCAATCAATTCGCCGCGATGGATCCGAAGCGAGACGCCCTGCAAAACGGGGATGTCCAACTGGCCGCGGTGATATGTTTTATAGACGTTTTCCAGCCGGATGAGTTCACCGCCTGATGGCTCGGTCTGGTCCATGGATTAATTGCGTCTGATTATTTTCGGGAGGAAGGGATTCGTCGTGCCGGACTGCGCGGCTTGAAAGTCCTCGCCGGTGACCACAGCCTGGCCTTCCTGCAACGAGTCTGCCGACACTGCCGTGTTGGCGCCGTCGGAAGTTCCAAGCTTCACCTCCAGCGGCTGGACAAACTCCCCGTTCTTCAGCCAAATGACACCCTGTCGTTCCTTCGAAGGTTTTTCCGATTTTGAGGGTTTCGGGTCGCCCGGCGGGTCGAGTTTTGACGGTCGCGCGGCGGGTGAAATCTGTGCCAGCGTCGACGGGCTCCAGCGCAATGCAACGTTCGGGACCAACAGCACGTTGGTTTCCTTTCGCGTCACGAAATGCACGTTGGCGGTCAGGTAAGGCAGCAGGATATTTTCCGGGTTTTCGGTATCCACCTCGACGGTGTACATGACGATATTCTGCGTCATGCTCGCGTTGAGCCGCACCTTGCCGACCGAGCCCTGGAATTCCCGGCCCGGAAAGGCGTCGCAGGTGAAGGTGACGGGGGCGCCTGGAACGATGCGTCCGACATCCGCTTCGTTGACGGCAACCCAGATTTGCATTTTCGTCAGATCGTTGGCGATCAGGAACAGGCTGGGTGTGTTGAAGCTGCTGACCACGGTCTGGCCGATGTTCACGCGCCGGTCAATGATGACGCCTTTGACCGGCGATATGATGGTGCAGAAACCCAGATTGCGCTGCGCTTTCTCAATTGCAGCCTGCGCTTGTACCGTGTTCGCCCTGGCCTGGGCGATGGACGCTTGCGCCACGGCGACGTTGGCTTTGGCAACTTCGTAATTGGCCTTGGCGGTCTCATAGTCCGACAAGGACATCAGTTTAGAGCGTTCCAACTCCTGCGACCTTTTCCACTCCGCCTCGGCTTGAACGAGTTTGGCCTTCATCTGTTCGAGATTGGCAGCGGCGGTTAATTCGCCGGCTTTGGCCTGTTCCATTTGAGCGTTTGCCACCGCGAGATCGGCTGCGTAAACCGAGTCGTCGATTTTCGCCAGCACGGCGCCCTCCTCGACCACTGAGCCGTAGTCAATCTTCCTGCCGTTGATGTCTGTGCCGAAACTCTTGATGAGCCCGGCCACCTGTGCGCCAACGTCCACCGCCATCAGCGGTTCAATGGTTCCGCTGGCGCTGATGGTCACGGCCACGTCTCCACGTTGGACGATCGCCGTGCGGAAGGACATTTTCGAATCGCTTCGCGCGTGCCACCACCACGCCCCGACTCCGCCGGCCAGGGCCAGAGCTGCGATCGGAAGAATTGCCTTTTTCAATAAGCCTTGCTTCATTCGATGCCATCTTTTATCAGAATGCCGCGATTGTTTCACTTTTTTCGTAAAAGAAAAGGCCAACTCACCCACGCTGACGGGGTCGACGAACGCAGGGGTATGTCCTTTCGTGCATATCATGCTTTGTAAGCAAGCAATGTCTGTGTGTGATATAGGCAGTATGGACCGGTCGCCAAAGAAAGATTTATTCAGCAAGCCAGCACGCTCCGATACTCACGTTTCCGATTGGCGGCCGCTGCAAACTAAATGTGTGTGGCGGCAAAGCGTCCATCACGATCACGGAGCATTGAACCCGATGCGCGCCAGAAATCATTTCTCGCAAACAGGCACTGGAACAGATTAGCGAAACCTCACCGGCGTGGATTTTCGGGCAGGCTGCCTGCGGCTTTGGCCAGTTCATACTGCGCCGCGTTGAACTCAGCGACTGAGGTGATGTATTGAGACCGGGCTTGAGTCAAAGCTTGTTGGGCCTGGATGTCTTCCAGCACGTTGCCGACGCCGAATTGCTTTCGCTCGCGCGTTAAGCGCAAGGCCTCGGCGGCCGCAGCCAGTTTGCGGCGCGTCAACTCGATTTGATCAGCCAGTGACTGCACCCGAGTGGCATCCTCGATGAGCTGTGCAACGACGGCATCCTTGAGTTTGGCCTCGTTTAATTGGGCGGCTGAAAGACGGGCTTTGCCTGCTTGAACGCGCCCGCGATCAAACAACCCTCCCGGACCGATGCGCCAGCTCAGACCGACCAAATAATCTTTCGATGCGCCAAAGCGGCTTGGGCCGCCATCAGGACCGCCGCCAAATCCCCCCATAAAAACCTGTGCCCCAACCGAGGGAATCAAGGGCCCGTACACCGATCCATTTTTCGCATCACGGGAAGCAGCGGTCAGCGAGCGGCTCTGCTGCAATTC
>DASRKU010000012.1:0-6701 GCA_035648815.1 Verrucomicrobiia bacterium
CCTTTAAACCCGGGCTCCTTCTGATACGTGCGAAAGGCTTTTGTGAGGCCGTTAACTTCAATGGCGGGCATACTCGCGCAAAAAAGCACAAAAGGCGCAAAAAGGAAAAATCTATTTGCGCCTTTTGTGCGAATGATCCCCCGGCTTAGCGCATCAACTGCTTTTCAATGTAGCTGACCACCTGCCGCACGTTGGGATCCACTTCCATCCGGTCTTTCACCAGCCGGCAGGCGTGCAGAACCGTTCCGTGATCGCGTCCTCCGAAAGCTTCGCCGATGGTGTTCAACGAGCTTTCAGTCATTTGCCGCGACAGAAACATGGCGACCTGGCGGGGAAAAGCGATGTTCTCCGGGCGCCGCTTGCTGGTCATGTCGGCCAGGCGGATGTCGAAATGCTCGGCGACTTTCTTCTGGATGATTTCGATGCTGACGGAGTAACGGCCTTCTTCGTGCAGGATTTCGCGCAGCAGGCCTTCGACGACTTCGAGGGTGAGTTCCTTGCCGGTGAGTGAAGCGTAGGACGCGACGCGGATCAGGGCTCCTTCCAGCCGGCGGATATTGGTGCGAATGCGGTTGGCGAGGAAGTTCAGGATCTCGTCGGGCAAGGTCACGTGCATCAACTGGGCTTTTTTGTTCAGGATGGCCAGGCGCATTTCCACCTCGGGCGGCTGGAGGTCCGTGACGAGCCCCCATTCAAAGCGCGATACCAGCCGGTGTTCCAGGTTCTGAATTTCACTGGCGGGCCGATCGCACGTCAGCACAATTTGTTTGTGGCCTTCATGGAGCGCGTTGAAGGTGTGAAAAAATTCCTCCTGGATCCGTTCCTTGCCCGCCAGGAATTGAATGTCATCGATCAGGAGCACTTCAGTCTGTCGGTATTTCTTACGGAACCGGACGAGCTGATTGTTCTGGATGCCGTCGATGTATTCGTTTGTGAATTTCTCGGACGAGAGATAAGCGACGCGGGCGCCTTTTTTCTGGCTGACGACATGCTGGCCGATGGCGTGGAGCAGGTGGGTTTTCCCGAGTCCGACGCCGCCATATAGAAAGAGGGGATTATAGGATTTGCCGGGGGCCTGCGCGACGGCCAGGGCGGCGGCGTAGGCGAAATTGTTATTGTTGCCGACGACAAAACTATCGAACGTGTTCTTGGGATTGAAGCCGAGGTCGACGTGGTGGGGATTTCGCTCGACGACAAGCTCGGCAATTTTGGTTTTGTTTGCCGACGCGGTCGTGGCGGCGGCGGGAGCGGAGCCGGAGTTGACTTTGAATTTCACCTGCAACTGCCTGCCGGCCGCGAGGGCCAGGACATCCTGGAGCAGCCCCATGTAATTATCCTTCAGCCAAACTTCGCAAAAATCATTGGCAACTTCGAGCACCAGGTGCGTCGCATCCATCGAGCATGCCTTGAGCGGAGCAAACCAAAGGTTGTAAGTGTCTGCAGTCAGCATCGAGCGCAGATGTTCTTGCGCCGCACCCCAAATTTTTTCCGCGGAAGCTTGCATGTCGTTGTCTCCCAAAGCCCTGTTTTTCGGGCATTTATTCACCTAGCTTCTAAATCGATTCCGTCACACAACCTCAGAGGATTGTTTTTAACACCAAAATTATTTTCGGCCAACAAAAACCAGCTGCTCATCATTTCTATTTCAAAGGACCCGTTTCAAAAGATGGCAAATCCCTGATTTTTAGAGACTTGCGTGACAATGAACCCTGGAATCCCCCTTCTTTTCTTCCCACCTGTCCTCCACTACTCATGAAACTCTGATGCAGTGAGTGTTTTTAGTCAATGCACCCGGAATTTTCGAGGACAACATATTAACTCTTGTTCACGAGTTATTCACAGGCCATTCTGACCAACAAAATCAAGCCTTTCATAACTTTTCCGGACCTAGAACACTGCTCGAGGAAATTCTAAACCGCCTGCTCCCCTGTCTCTTCTGTGCGGATGCGAATCGCGTTCTCAATCGAACTCACAAACACTTTTCCATCCCCAATCTTTCCAGTCTTCGCCGCCTTGACGATGGCTTCGACCGTCGGCCCGGCCAACGCGTCGCCCAGCACAATTTCAATCTTCAGCTTGGGCAAAAAATCGACGGTGTACTCGCTGCCGCGATAAATTTCGGTGTGCCCCTTTTGGCGTCCAAATCCTTTGACTTCCGACACGGTCATCCCCTCCACTCCCAGCGCGGCAACGGCTTCTTTGACGTCCTCCAGCTTAAATGGCTTTATGATGGCTTCGATCTTTTTCATCGCGCTTCTGAATCGCAGTCGATACTAACAACCGAGCTTTTGCTGTAAACAGGAATATAAAACTATTTTTTTTCGGCGATAGAAACGATTGGGCGCGGGCCCGACGCGGAAAGGGTCCGAGCGAACTAATTTTAAAAACAATTTATATTAATATTACTTAGGTTTCGTTTGACACGCATAAGCGAGTGTGATTTCATGGAGTCTAGCAAGCACCTCCGTTGGCACGTGATCGTTCTTTGAATTTTTAATTTCGGCCTCAGTCTCTGGTACAAGCCGGGGTCGATGTTCTCCGTTATCCCACAGTTGTGCCATTCGAAATTCCCCGGGCCTCTCAGTCACCCTCTGATTGATTGGCCCGGTTTTTTTTGTGCCGCGAAACCGGGGCACTCCAACGCGCCGCAACCACATCCACCAGAGCTGCCTATTTCGCGCCAGCACATGGAGTGCGTGCGCTTCAGCGCCGCTCTGCTTTTCAAGCCGCCAGCTCGGTTTTGCGTTCCCAGGGCCGGACTGTCCGTTCAGGCACCGTCGTGTCTGCTGCCGCGTAGTAGGTATCGGGTCCAAATAATGCATTGGCGGCTTGCTGAAGGGCCATGGACGGCGTCACAAAGAAGCGCTCGTGGGTGTCCAGAAGAATCACCTCGCCCGCAGGACGAAGAAAGCAAAGGAACAACGGGCATCTGCCCGAGTGCGCCGCGACCAATTCCCGAATTGCTTCCAAATGCCCGGGTTCCATTTGGGCCGTATGGAGGCGCAGGTGGACTTGTTTGGTGAACCGCCGGGGCGCCTCCTCCAGCGGAATAATCTCCTGCGGAAACACCTTGGCGCTTTCGTCGGCGTTGTTAATCTCCCCAATCACCAGGATTGCTTTGTTGGGCAACAGGAGCTCTCGGTACTTGTCATAGTTCTCGTTGATGCAGAGGACCTGGACGGAGCCCTGCAAATCTTCCAGGGTGACCAGGGCGTAGGGTTTGCCGCTTTTCTTGGAAATTCCGTTCTGCACCGCGGCGATCAGGCCGCCGATGCGCGTCATGCTGCGGTTTGCCAATTGCCCCAATCCCGCCGTATTCGCAAGGGCATATTTCTCCAGGATGGGCGAGAAGGGCGTGAGCGGATGGCCCGAGACGTAGAAGCCGAGCAATTCTTTTTCATACGCCAGCAGTTCGTGCGTGGGCCACTCCTCGCTGGTGCCTCTGGCGCGCTCCTGCCGCGGCGTTGCCTCTTGCAGGATGCCCAGGAGTCCGCCCTGGGCCCCATCACGGATGTCCGATGTGTTGGCGACACTGGACACGACGCTTTCGACGCGGTCGAACATGGATTTGCGGGTTTCGTGGAAGCAATCGCAGGCGCCGCTCTTGATGAAGGACTCCAGCACCTTGCGATTGACCGACCGGCTGTCCACACGTTCGCACAGGTTATTCAGCGATTGGAACTCCCCCGCCTCGGCGCGGGATTTCAGGATGGTTTCCACCGCGATTTCGCCCACACCCTTGATGGCGGCCAGGCCGAAGCGAATCACCCGGGGCGATGCCGGCGCTGGATCAGCGGCCGCAGCCGATCCTGCCCTGTGGCTTGGGCCTGCGGGCGAGAAATACACCTCGCTGCTGTTGACGTCCGGCCCGAGCACCTCAATGCCCATTGCCCGCGCTTCGGCAATGTACTGGCTGAGCTTGGCGGTGTCGGCCATGTCGTTGGTCATCATGGCGCAGAAAAACTCGACCGGGTAATTCGCTTTGAGGTAGGCCGTCTGGTACGCGACGATCGCATAGGCCACCGCGTGAGATTTGTTGAAGCCGTAACCGGCGAATTTCTCCAGCAAATCGAAGATCTGGTTGGCCTTGGCTTCCGGTATCTGGTTGACGTCTTTGCAGCCCTTCACAAACACCGCGCGCTGCTTGGCCATTTCCTCCGGTTTCTTCTTGCCCATAGCGCGACGCAGCAGGTCCGCGGCTCCGAGCGTAAACCCGGCCAGCACCTGGGTGGCCTGCATCACCTGCTCCTGGTAAATCAAAATGCCATACGTCTCCCGGGCAATGGGCTCCAGCAACGGATGCTCGTATTCAATCTTCACCTCGCCGTGGCGCCGGCGGATGAATTCCGGGATCAGGTCCATGGGCCCGGGACGATACAAAGCGACCAGCGCGGTGATGTGCTCGACCGACCCGATCTGAAATTTGCGGCACAAATCGCGCATGCCGCCGGATTCCAACTGAAAGATGCCCAGCGTATTCGCCTTGTTGAGCAAATCATAGGTCCTGGCGTCGTTCAGCGGAAGATTGTCGATCGGGATGTCAATCCCCCGCGTGCGTTTGACCATCTCACAGGTATTGCGAATGACCGTGAGCGTCTTGAGGCCCAGGAAGTCCATCTTCAGCAGGCCCAATTCCCCAACGGGGTTCATCGCGTACTGGGTGACGATCGCGCCGTCATCGTCCTGTTTTAGCGGCAGCAGTTGGGTCAGAGGTTGGTCTCCGATGACGACCCCGGCTGCATGCACGCTGGCGTTGCGCGTCAGGTCCTCGAGCACAAACGCCGTCTCAATCAATTCCCGCGTGACTTCCTCCGTGTCGTACGCCTGCTTGAGCTCGGGCGATTGCTTGAGCGCTTTCTCCAGGCTCATCTTTAACTCGTTCGGAATCATCTTGGCCAACCGATCGCATTCGCCGTAAGTCAACCCCATCACCCGCCCGACATCGCGCACCACGGACTTGGCGCCCATCGTGCCGAACGTGATGATCTGCGCCACCGCTTCCCGGCCGTATTTCTGGCGCACATACTCAATCACGTCCCCTCGCCGGTCATCCGCGAAGTCAATGTCGATATCCGGCGGATTCACGCGTTCCGGATTCAGAAATCGTTCGAAGAGCAATCCGTACCGAATCGGGTCCACGTTGGCAATTTCGAGCAAATACGTAACAATCGAACCGGCGGCGGAACCGCGCGCCACGCAACTGACGCCTTTGCCGCGGCCATACTGGACAAAATCGGCCACGATCAGGAAATAACTGACAAAGCCGGTCTTCTCGATGACCTGCAGCTCCAATTGCAGCCGATCCATGATCGCTTGAACGGCGGGATGAACCGGAGATCGCCCATCCCCCTGCCCTGAGCGGTTCGGTTCTTTGGTATGTGCGCTCGAACTCGCGTCATACGTCGGCAGTCGCGCAG
Source organism: Verrucomicrobiia bacterium (assembly GCA_035648815.1). Classification (GTDB taxonomy): domain Bacteria; phylum Verrucomicrobiota; class Verrucomicrobiia; order Limisphaerales; family BOG-1460; genus DASRKU01. The sequence goes on from DASRKU010000012.1 coordinate 5,418, forward strand.
GATCCTCGACCCGCTCAATGATGAATTGCGCGCCTTCAGCCCGGGCATGAATCCCGTAGCGCCGCTTCAATCCCTCGACCAGCAATAAGCGCAGGTAGCCTTCCCGGGTGAAGTGTCCGGGAGGCTGGAACACCGGGTAGTGCAGCGTCCCAAATTCAATTTCGAGGTTGCACTTCTCGGCGACTTCGAGCGTGGCGGCAAGCGCCTGGGGCACTTCTGCGAATCGCGCTTGCATCTCTTCTGCCGAACGCAAATAAAACTGCTCCTCCACATACTTCATGCGCCGCGTGTCGCTCAGCATCGTCTGGGTCCCGATGCAGATCAGGCAATCATGCGCGTGAGAATGGGATTTTTCGACGTAATGAACGTCATTGGTGGCGACCAGTTTCAAACCAAAATCTCCGGCCCAGGAAATAAGCTGCTTGTTCACCTTGGCTTGCTCCGGAATCCCGTGGTTCTGCAGTTCCAGGTAAAAATTTTCCGGTCCGAGCGTTTGTTTAAACCAGTCGATGACCTCCCGCGCCCTGGGCAGTTGGTCTTTGACGATCAACTCCGGCACTTCGCTGGCCAGGCAACCCGAAAACGCAATCAGCCCGTCCTTGCAGGCGGCCAACAGTTCCTTATCGATCCTCGGTTTATAGTAGTAGCCTTCCAGGTGCGCCGCCGTGGTGAGCTTAATCAGGTTCTTGTAGCCCGCCTCGTTCCTGGCCAAAAGCACCAGGTGATGGTAAACATCGCGTCCGCCGTTTCGGCTCTTTTTGTCAGTCCTGCTCCCCGGCGCAACATACACTTCGCAGCCGATGATCGGTTTAATCTCCTTTTCCCTGGCTGCCTTGTAAAAATCAATCGCCCCATACAGCACGCCATGATCGGTGATGGCCATGGCCGAAAAATTCAGCGCCTCGGCCTTTTCCATCAGCCGGTCAAGACGGCACGCCCCATCAAGCAGGGAATACTCGGTGTGAAGATGCAGGTGAACGAATTCCGCGCGCGCCATCCCATCAGCTTACCGCCCGCCCGGCAGGACGCCCATAAAAAAAGTGCGAGGGGAGAAATGCGAAGGACGAGACCGGGGTGGCGACGGCTCGTCGCCATAAGAGAGTAAACATCCAACAACCAACATCCAAAGCCCAAGGAGTGAAACCCTCACCCGCCCTTCCGCCTTCGCAAAGGCTACGGCGGACAAGCCGGGCACCCTCTCATCCGACCTGTCCTCAGAAGCTTCAGAGCGAAGGAGGATGGGAGAAGGACGGGGTGAGGGTCTTTTCCGCTTTCGCCGCTCAA
>DASRKU010000013.1:0-3840 GCA_035648815.1 Verrucomicrobiia bacterium
TTTCAAGGCCTATCCGGCGACTTCAAAGATTGATTCGGCTGATCCGCTGGGCATGAAAGGAACCAAGATTTTCGAGCAGGTGATCGTTCCGCAGAATTCCGAGGTCAAGCAACTGCCGCCGGTGACATTCAGCTACTTTGACACGGAAACGAAGAGTTACAAAACGCTTGCCGGCCCGGCAATTGCGTTATCCGTTCATCCTGGGGGCGCTTCATCCGTGCCGGTAATCGCCGCAAGGCAAGGCGCGCAGGACAACACCCCGCCGCCCGCTTCGGACATTGTGCCGATCAAACAGCGCCTGGGGGAATTGGTCCGCGTCGGTCCATCTCTCCTGCGTCAGCCGTGGTTTGTGGCGGTGCAGACGTTGCCGGCGCTTGCGTTCCTGGGCGCCTTCGTCTGGCGCAGACGCAGCGACCAGCTCGCTCGCGATCCGCGCGCGCGCCGGCGCCGCCACGTTGCCGGCGTGATGCGCGAGGGGCTTGAGAATTTGCGGCGATTCGCCGCGGAGAATCGTTCGGACGAATTCTTTGCCGTGGTTTTCCGGTTGCTTCAGGAGCAATTGGGGGAATGTCTCGACATGCCCGCCTCCGCGATTACTGAAGCCGTGGTCGAAGAGCGCCTGCGTCCGGCAGGGTATTCGGAGGAGGTGCTGGCTGGAGTTTCTGAACTGTTCCACGCCTGCAACGTGGCTCGCTATGCGCCCATCAAGAGCAGCCAGGAATTGGCCGCGTTTATCCCTTCTGTCGAACATTCGCTCCAACAGTTGCAGAATTCCAAAACGGCTGCCGGACATTCACGCATCCTGCCGCTGCTTGTGGTTGCCTTGCTGTGCGCACCCGCGGTTTTCGGCCGCGATGTCTCCTCCGACTTTGACTCCGCCAACAAACTCTATGAGCAAGGGAAGTTTCGGGAGGCAGCCTCGGCGTACCAAACGATGGTCGCGTCCGGCCAGGCCTCGAGCGCCCTTTATTACAATCTCGGCAATGCCTTCTACAAAGCCGGTGAAGTCGGGCGCGCGGTTGCGGCTTATCTGCAGGCGGAGCGAATGGCCCCGCGCGATCCGGATCTGCGCGCCAATCTCCAGTTCATTCGCGGGCAGATCATGGGTCCAAAGACCCCGCCCAGCGGCTGGCGCGTGTGGTTCCAAAAACTGACACTGAACGAATGGGCCGTGCTCGGCTCGGCCGCGCTCTGGCTGTGGCTGATCTCGCTCACCCTCGGCCAGATTCGTCCCGGATGGAAAACCGCCCTGCGCGGCTTCACGCTGTCCAGCGGCGCTGCGGCAATCATCCTTTTTGGTTGCATCACCGCGGCCTATGCCGGCGCGACCAGCGAAAAAGCCGTCGTCATTGCAAAAGACGCCACGGTCCGCAATGGCCCCCTGGACGAAGCCCAAAGCGTGGCGATGGTGCACGACGGAGCCGAGCTGGCATTGCTCGACCACAAGAACGGATGGCTGCAAGTCGCGGTCGGTGGCGGTCGCAAAGGCTGGCTGCGGAATGAGCAGGTGCTTCTCTGGCCTGCCGGAAACTACTGATTCCGAAGGGGTGTCCTGCAGAACCGCGGATTGTTGCGCAACTTTTCTCGTAATGACTTGTCAAAGGGTTGAGTAGGTGACTGAATGGTTCCGGGTCGGTTGTCGTCGATGTAAACAATGCCCTAAAGGGCTTTCAAGCGGTCCTGACCAACACTAGACATGAATGCGTCCGAAGAGAATTCGGCGGACAGCATCAAACAGCCAGTCAAGAACATCAGCGCTCTTGACAGTGGCTCCGGCAGGCCCGCCCGTCACCAGGGCGTGCTGAACCCTTCCCCGGAAGCCATCCGCAGCTTGCCGGCCGATTTTGTCAAAAGCCATTGGATCGTTCCCATCAGGCTCGATAACGGCACCCTCCATATCGCCACCGCAACTCCCGGCAACCGGCGCGTCGTCGACGATATCCGGCTGTTGACCGGCCTGGAGGTCGAGGAAATCGAAGCGCCTGCCGTCCAAATCGCCGAGCAAATCGCCGAGTCGTACCAGGTCACGGTCGAGAAGATGATCGAGGACATGAGCCCGGCGCATGGGCCCAACGGCGAAGGAAAGAACCTTCACGACATCGAGGTGATGGCCAACGAGCCCACCGTTGTCAACCTTGTCAACCTGATCATCTCCACCGCGCTGCGCGAGCGCGCCAGCGACATCCATTTGGTCCCTTTCGAAGACTTGCTCCAACTCAGATACCGCGTCGATGGCCTCCTCCAGGAGAAACCTCCACCGCCAAAACAATTGCACGCCGCACTCGTATCCCGCGTGAAAATCATGGCCGACATGAACATCGCCGAGAGATTCATGCCCCAGGACGGTCACATCCAAATCAACCATCGCGGCGTCCGCGTGGACATCCGGGTGGGAACCATGCCGACCATTTACGGAGAAAGCCTCGTGATGCGGTTGCTGGAAAAAAACAACCGCGTGCTCACTCATCACGAACTCGGGCTGGACGCCGAACGCTCGGCTCTTTTGGCAAGGCTGGTCGAAAAGCCGCATGGATTATTTCTGGCCACCGGGCCGACCGGCAGCGGCAAGACCACCTCGCTCTACTCGATTCTGCAGAGCATCTATACTCCGGAATTGAAGATCCTCACGATCGAAGACCCGGTCGAGTACGAGCTTCCGGGCGTCGCCCAGATCCCGGTCCGGCCCAGCCGCAATTTCACATTCGCCAACGGATTGCGATCCATCCTGCGCCAGGACCCTGACGTTGTCATGGTTGGGGAAATCCGGGATTCGGAAACGGCCGAGATCGCCATTCGCGCGGCGCTGACCGGCCACCAGGTTTTCAGCACGCTGCACACGAATGACGCCACGGGCGCTGTCACCCGCCTGCTGGACATGGGCGTCGAAGCGTTTTTGATCTCCTCCGCGCTGGAAGGAGTGCTGGCGCAACGGCTGGTTCGCCGGATCTGTCCGGATTGCCGGGAGCGGGTGGAAGTCACCCGGCCCATCCGTGAGCGGATCGAGGCGCTGGGTGGCGGCGCGATTGAGGGCGCGTTTTACCGCGGGAAAGGCTGCGACGAATGCCGCGGGACGGGGTACCGGGGGCGCATTGGAATTTTTGAATTGTTGCCGCTCACTCCGGAGCTTCGAGAATTGATTCTCCTGCGCCGGTCCAACGCGGAACTCAGAGCCGTGGCACAGAAAACGATGGTGACCATGCACCAGGATGCCCTGCAAAAAGCTGCCGACGGCATCACGTCTCTGGAGGAAATTCTCCGGGTATCCTCCGGCGATCAGCCCGAATGAGCTCGTTCCGATACCAGGCAATCGAAGGCAACGGCGCTTCCATCCGGGGAGTGGTCGAAGCGGAAGATCGCAAAACCGCCCTCCAGCTTCTGGGCAGGAAGGGACTTTACCCGTCGGAGCTCGAGATCTGCGGCTCGAACGGCAACGGCGCGGCGAGTGTCGCGGCCCCGAAACCGGCTTTCAGCCTCCGATTCGGAAAACGGATTAGTGGAAAGGAAGTGACCGCCTTCACCCGCGAAATGAGCGCGCTCCTGGGCGCTGCCATTCCCATTCCGCAAGCGCTGGACACGCTGGCCGAGGAGGAAGACAACCTCGCCCTCAAAGAGGTGGTCACGCAAATTTCCGAATCGGTGCGCAAAGGCGCGGCGCTTTCGGCGGCTTTGGATGATCAACCGCGCCAGTTCAGCAAACTCTACGTCAGCATGGTCCGGGTCGGCGAGGAAGCCGGGGTGTTGCCGAAAGTCATGACCGATTTGGCTGATTTGCTCGAACATGAGGATGACGTGCGCAGCGAAGTCAAAGCGGCGATCGCCTACCCGGTCTTTGTTCTCTGC
>DASRKU010000014.1:0-5186 GCA_035648815.1 Verrucomicrobiia bacterium
GTCTGGGCATAGTCCGGGGAGGCGGGATCGAGTTTCTCGATTTGATCCTCAAATTGCCTGGCCTTCGTCTCCGCAATGGACTTGTCCAGCGTCGGATCGCTTGCGCCGGCCTCCGTGTTCTTCGCGCGCTGATAGCAATCCAGGGCCTTGTCGAACCGCTTCTTTTGCGCGTGCAGCTCGGCCAGGTTGCGAAGCAGCTTGATGTTGCCCGGCTCCTTTCCAAGCCGCGACTCGTAATCCTTGATCAGCGTTTCGGCCTGGTCTCCGGTCTTTTGCACCCGGTTTTCCTGCTCCAGCTTCACCGCCTCGCCCGAATCTTTCAAAATATCCCGGTAGGAACCTTCGCCTGACGCCAGCGAGTCGTATCCGCCGGAAGTCATCGTGTTGCGCGCCGACAAATCCTTCAACGCATGGTTCAGGTCGCCGTCGTTAGGATAAATTCGCGACAAGTCCGACAACAGTTTTTCCGCCCGGGCGCGATCGCCGATCGCCGCCATCGCATTGGCCGCTTCAATCGCCAGGTCCTTGTCCTTGGGGGAGTTTCTCACCAGCAGGTCCAAAGAAAGCGATGCCGTGCGGGGCATCTCCAGCGCGGTGGACGCTTCGACAACGATCCGGTGGGCGCCGGAGTTGGAGGGATCATTGTTCAAAATCTGCTCCGCAATCTGGAGCGCTTCCAACGGGCTTTTGCGCAGCGCCATCTGTCCCTTGGCGACCATGGGGGATGAACTGGCGCCGCTCCAGAGCTTTTTGAACATGCCGCCGCCGCCCCCCGCTTTCTTGAACTGTGCCGTCCGCAGCGCCTTGCGGCATTCAAAGAGCGTGGGTTCTTTGGTAAGGATCTGGGTGAAAAGATCGATTGCGTAATCGAAGTTCTCACGCGCCGTCGCGTCGTTTCCTTTCTGAAACAGCAATCGGGTTTCCCGCGAAATTTGTGTCAGCGTCTTCTCTGCCATAAAGGGATTTTAATATGGGTCTGCTCAAAAAATCCACATTAATTGCGACCTTCCATCGCGGGCTTCCGACGCGAGCTCGGCGCTGAGAGGCTCGCACACGGATGAGAGGTCGCGAAGCGTATGGAGTGCGCCGATTTATCGGCGCTCTGGATGGACGTTGCTGGGAGTGAAGACTTGTGCGATGAGTGGGAAAATCCAGAGCGGCGCTGAAGCGCACGCACTCCACACGCTGGCGCGGGAATTAGCACCCCCGCAGCGGCGAACGCGAAGCGGTTTCCCGGCGCTGTGGATCCTAAATGGAAATCTGGCTTTCGCCGGTTTGCAGGCCCAGGTAATCCATGATTTTGGCGACGGATTCCGGGATGGACAACTTGTCCGTTCGAAGTTCCACGTCTGGATCCGCCGGCGGTTCGTAAGGGGCCGACACGCCGGTAAAATCCTTGATTTCCCCGGAGCGCGCTTTGGCATAGAGCCCTTTTGGATCGCGTTTCTCGCACACGTTGACGGGGGCATTGACGTAAACTTCAAAGAATCGATCGCGAGGAAGGATCGTGCGGGCCAGGTCGCGGTCTGCGCGGTAGGGCGATATGAAAGCCGTGATGCAAACAAAGCCCGCATCCGCAAAGAGCTTGGCCACTTCGCCGATCCGGCGGATGTTCTCCGTCCGGTCCCGATGGGAAAACCCGAGGTCGGAGCAGAGCCCGTGTCGGATATTGTCTCCATCGAGGATGTAAGCCTGCCGGCCCAGGTTGAACAGTTCGCGCTCCAGTTCGGTGGCGATGGTGGATTTGCCCGATCCGGACAGCCCGGTCAGCCATAGAACACAGCCGCGGTGGCTGTTGCGCAATTCGCGCTGGGTAATCGTCACCTTCCCGTGACTCCAATAAATATTGTCGCTCTTGGTATGGATGTCGTGGGTCCGGCGCGGGTAATTGTCTTCAGCGATGATCCCGCCGCCCGACACGTCCAACCCGTCCACCAGGACGAATCGTCCGGTGGCGACGATTTCATTGGCGGTGTCGAACGCGACAGGTCTGCGCGTCCGCAGGGTCAACTCGGCCACTTCATGCCTGCCCACAAATATCTCGCCGGGTTTCCTCGAAATAGTGGCCAGGCTCGAGGCGTCGATCACCTTCTCAATCGTGTCGATCTCGCATTCGACCTCCTGCGTCGTCAGCTTGAGCTTGTACTTCTTATTTTTGGCGAACGGCCGTTTGCCGAGCCAGAAAATGCGGGTTTTGAACCGGGTGAGTTCATACGGAGGCGCGCTCTCCTGCGCCGCAATCATGCCTCGTTCCACAAAAATCTGCTCGGTCAGGGTGATGCCGATGGATTCGCCGGCCGCGGCGCTCGTGGCGGCCGGCGCATTCCAGCGCTCGATCGTCTTGACGGTGCTGACCTTGTTTGTCGGCGAGAAGACCAGCCGATCGCCCGGTTTGACCGAACCCGATTCCACGCGGCCTGCCAGAATCCGGCGTTCGTCGAACCGGTAAACATCCTGGATTGGAAACCGGAGCGGCTGATCCTGTGGAACCTCGGATACTTTGAAATCGTCGAGCGCCGTGAGCACGGTCGGTCCCTTCCACCACGGCATGCGGGCGCTTGCCGAAGCGATGTTGTCGCCTTCGCGGGCGGAAATGGGAATGAAAACCGTCGGAACGACATTAATACTGGTGAGCCACTGGCGGTATTCGGCTTCAATTTGCCCGAACCTGGCCTCGCTGTAATTCTCCAGGTCCATCTTGTTCACGAGCACCGCGATCTGCCGGATCCCCAGCAGGTTCAACAGGTACCCGTGCCGCCGCGAATTCTCCTGCACCCCCTCATGGGCGTCAATCAACAGCAGCGCCGCCTCGGCGTTTGCCGCCCCGGTGATCATGTTCTTCAAAAACTCCTTGTGGCCCGGCGCATCAATAATCACGTACTGCCTCTTGGGCGTCCGAAACCATATCTGCGCGGTGTCGATCGTGATGTTCTGGTCGCGCTCGGATTGCAGCGCATCCATCAGGTTGGCCCATTCGAAAGGGACCCCGCGCCTTTCGGCCGCTTTGCGCAACTGCTCCAGCTTGCCTTCAGGCAGGGAGCCCGTGTCGTTGAACAGCCGGCCCACAAAAGTGGATTTCCCGTGGTCCACATGACCCACGATGACGATCTTGAGTTGTTCGGCAGGGGCGATTTGCATTCCTGGAGTTTTCCGCAAGGGGCTCACATGTATCCGTCCCGACGCAGTTTTTCAAAGGCGTCTTCGCTTTCCTGGTCCTGTGCGCGACCAGAGCGTTCGGGGATTTTCGTGTTGCGCAATTCGGCGATGATCTCGGGCACCGTCCGCGCCGTGGACGGGATTGCCCCCGTGCACGGATAACAGCCAAGGCTGCGATAGCGCTCGTTTTTGCCATTGGCAAAGTAGAGGGGAATCACCGGGATGTTCTCACGGTGGATGTATTCCCACACATTCAATTCCGTCCAGTGGAGCAGGGGATGGATGCGGATGTGCGTGCCTTTTTCGTAATCGGTTTTGAACTGGTCCCACAGCTCGGGCGGTTGGTCCTCGACATTCCATTCCATGTTCTTGTCGCGCGGGCTGAAATAGCGCTCCTTGGCGCGGGTCGGCTCCTCGTCCCGGCGGACGCCGACAATGACGCCCGTGAAATGATGCTTATCGAGCACCTGCTTGAGCGCGTCCTTCTTGAGCGTCCCGCAGCACTCGACCCGGGTGGCTTTGCCGTTGGGAAAGGTGACGCCGCTCTTGAGCACCTCCTCGTTCTTGCCGACCACCAGTTTCAAATTCCATTCTTTGCACAGCTTGTCCCGATACTCGATCATCGACGGGATCTTGTAGGTGGTATCGACGTGCACGAGCGGGAAGGGGACGTGGCCAAAGAAAGCTTTGCGAGCCAGCCACAGCAGGACGGTGGAGTCTTTGCCGATGCTCCAGAGCATCGCCAGGTTTTCAAACTTGTTGAAAGCCTCGCGCAGGATGTAAATGCTCTGGTTTTCCAGTTTCGACAAATAGTCCATAAGGATATTGTGCGGAGTCAGATTTGGAAGTCGACTTTTTTAGGCATGAACGTGTGGATTCCGCATTCCACCTTGCTGAACCCGGTCCAGCGTCCTGCCCGTTCGTTCTCCCCATCGCCCGTCTTGCGCGTGCACGGACCGCAGCCTATCGATCGAAATCCCCGGTCGTGCAGCGGATTGTAAGGAATGCGATTTTCCTGAATGTATTTCCAGATACGGTCCCGGGACCAGTTCGCCATCGGGTTGAGCTTGGCAATTTCCAGGCCGCTGGTCTCGTCAGAAACATACACCTCAACGATGCCGATGCCAACGCGTCCCGCGGATTGATCGCGGCGCAGGCCTGTGATCCAGCAGTCCAGGTCCGCGAGCTTGTCGCGCAGGGGAAGCACTTTTCGCACTGTGCAGCAAAGATCCGGGTCACGGTTCCAGAGCTCAGGCCCATGAATGTCTGCCTGTTCCTCCACCGTGAGATCGGGTTCGAGCGATTCAATCTGGATTCCAAAAAAAGTCTCCAGACGCTTTTTGAGCTCCACCGTCTCGGGGAAAAGCAAACCCGTGTCCAACGTGAACACCGGAAAATCAAGATGCCGCTTTTGGGCAAGGTGCATCATCACCAGCCCGGCGCCCTGAAAGCTGGTCCCGATGGCGGCCCTCGCGCCGAATCGCTCCGACGCCCACGCCAGGATATCCTCGGAAGGCATGCTGTCGAATCGCTCGTTGAGCGACCGGAGTTCGGAGGCGGTAATCATGGAATGTTTCGCATGGTGAAGAAAACTCTCACCCGCCTTTCAGGCACCCTCTCCCACACCCTCTCCCGAACCCTCACCCGCCCTTCGGGCACCCTCTCCCATCGGATGGGAGAGGGACGGGGTGAGGGTATCTTGCCCTCGACCTTCGACCTTCGACTCCTTGGGACGGCGAAGCGAAGCGAAGACGCCTCGACTGAAAAAGCAGGAATCATCCGGCTTTCGGTCCCTCTCCGCTGGCTGGAGCGGGCAGGAGCACGCGCTCACTGAAATCTCCGAAGCGTTCGCCCGGATTTCGTTCCTGGGCAAAGCGGGACAACAGCGGGCGAAGCTCAGGGATCAAGTCCTCACCTTTCACAGACTCTTTGAACAGCCGGTTCATGCGCGTGCCCGATTCGTTGCCTCCGAGGTATAGCTGGTATTTGTTCGGCGCTTTGCCGACCAGCGCGAGCTCGGCCATGAAGGG
>DASRKU010000015.1:0-3154 GCA_035648815.1 Verrucomicrobiia bacterium
GCAACAAGGATCTGAAGCTGCTGCCGGGCATGACCGCCAGTGTTTCGGTTATTGTCGCCGAACGGCAGGACGTGTTGAAAGTTCCCAATGCGGCGTTGCGTTTCCGTCCGCCGGAGGTGATTACTGCCGAGACCAAGACCAATGTCCTTGCGCAGAACGGAAGCGCCGGAGGCGGGGGTGGAGCGCGACAGGGCGGTCCCGGAGGAGGCGGTCCGGGCGTTGGCGGTCCGGCCGGAGCCGCTCGGGCAGCAGGCGCAGCGGGAGGTCCCCGAGGCGGGCCGGGTGCGCCCGGCGGCGGACATACTTCGCGCACGGTTTACACGCTGATACCGGCGGAGGACGCCAATCATGAAAAACTCAACCCTGTCAAGGTCCGGACCGGCATCGGTGACGGCGTGAGCACAGAAATAATTGAAGGGCTGAAAGAGGGAGACCTGGTGGTCACGGGTATACTCCTCCAGGAAGCGGATTCCTCGCAGCCATCAAATCCATTCGGAGGCGGCCGGCGGAGGTTCTGATGCGTGCCAGCCCTTATTCCACCCAGCCCGCGCCGGGCTTCCCATCTGGATTCAAGCGCTCATGAATCCAGTCATACAACTTCGAGACATCCAAAAGGTGTACCACACAGGGGAGGTGGACGTTCACGCTGTGCGAGGTGTCACGCTGGACATTCAGCCGGGCGAGTTTGTGGCGGTGATGGGCGCCAGCGGTTCAGGCAAATCCACTCTGATGAATATCATCGGGTGCCTGGATCGGGCGACTGCGGGCATTTACCGGCTCGACGATACGGACGTGTCACAAGTGGATCGCGACGACCTGGCCGATATCCGCAACCGGAAAATCGGCTTCATTTTTCAGGGATTCAACCTGTTGTCACGAACATCGGCGCTGGAAAATGTGCAGTTGCCCATGCTTTACGTGCATCGGCATATGACCGGACACCAACAGCGCGAGCGAGCGGTGCGCTGCCTGGAGATCGTCGGGTTGGCCGAGCGGGCGGACCATCATCCCAACCAGCTTTCCGGCGGCCAGCAACAGCGCGTGGCGATTGCCCGGGCGCTGGTGAACCAGCCAGCGCTCCTGCTGGCGGATGAACCGACGGGCAATCTCGACACTCAAACGAGCATCGAAATCATGGGTGTCTTTCAAAAGCTCAATGACGAAGGCATCACCATCGTGATGGTGACGCACGAACTGGATATCGCCCGCTATACCAAACGCACCGTGGTGATGCGTGACGGTCGGGTCCTTACCGACGCAATGGTGGCGAGTCGATTGAAAGCGGATGAAGAATTAGGGCGCCTGCGCGAGGCGCAGCAGGCGGTTCAATTGGCGCCATGAGAAGATTGCTGGCTACCCTCAAGATCGCTCTGCTGGCATTGCGCCGGAATAAAATGCGGACGGTTCTGACCATGCTGGGCATGATCATTGGCGTCGGTGCGGTGATAGCCATGGTGGGAATCGGCAACGGGGCCAAGGCGCAAATCGAGGCGCAGATAGCGAGCTTTGGCCAAAATTTGATTTTGGTTTGGACCGGAAGCGTCACGCGCGGCGGCGTCCATACCGGTTGGGGCAGCGCCGGCACCTTGAGCATCGATGACGCGGAGGCCATCCAACGTGAGGTGCCCGGCGTGACCGTCATCAGCCCCGAGGTTCGAAGCAGCGGACAGATCGCCGCCGGCAACGAAAACTGGTTCACCCAGATTGTCGGCGAAGGATCGGACTACTTCAACATCCGCCAATGGCCGGTCGTACAAGGCAGCGCTTTCGGCGAGCAGGACATACGGAGCGCAAATAAAGTCGCCGTTGTCGGCAAGACCATCGTCGACCAGCTTTATCCCGGGGAAGATCCCATAGGCCAAATCCTCAGAGTCAAAAATTCTCCATTCATTATCGTGGGCGTGCTGCGGGCCAAAGGGCTGTCCGTCCAGGGCCAGGACCAGGACGATATCGTCATTATCCCTTATACCAGCGCGATGAAGCGGTTGTTGGGCGTCACTATGCTTCGGGCAATCAATGTCCAGGCTGCCAGCCCCGAGCTGCTGAACTCCGCCCAGGAACAGATCGTCAGCCTCTTGCGCCAACGCCATCACATTACGCCGGGAAAAGACGACGATTTCACAGTTCGGACCCAGCAGGAAATCGCCGATGCGGCCACTGCCCAGTCCAAGACCATGTCCTGGTTGCTGGCGGGAATCGCCTGCGTATCCCTGGTCGTAGGCGGCATCGGCATCATGAATATCATGCTGGTCAGTGTCACCGAACGAACGCGAGAAATTGGGATTCGAATGGCTGTCGGAGCCCGGGGTGGTGACATCCTCCTGCAGTTTCTAACCGAAGCCGTGACGTTGAGCATGATCGGCGGCGTTATAGGCATCCTCGCCGGCCTAGGCACGTCAAAGATCATCCAGGCCATCCAGCACTGGCCGGTGATGACGCCGATCGTGTGGATTGTCGTCGCCTTCCTGGTCAGTGCGGCGGTGGGGGTTTTCTTTGGCTTTTACCCGGCGCGCAAAGCTTCGCGGCTCGATCCGATCGACGCGCTTCGCTACGAATAGGCCGGAGGACGGCCGGACGGGCTCCCCCATTTCAAAGTTTTGCGGCAAATTCCGACAGGCAATGACAACCGAGATTCTGGCAACGGACACGCCGCAGTTGTTCGAGCAAGCGGTCCGCCGCTGCGCTGAAACATTGCGCGCCGGCGGAGTCGTTGCTGTGCCCACCGAGACCGTTTACGGGTTGGCCGCAAACGCCTTCGATCCTCATGCCGTGGCGCAAATCTACAGAATCAAGGAACGTCCCGCGAATAACCCGATTATTGTTCACGTGGCCGGCCTCGCCATGGCGCGATCCTGCGTCAGCCATTGGCCTGAACAGGCCGAAAAACTTGCCGCCACATTCTGGCCGGGGCCGCTCACCCTGGTGCTGCCCCGTTCACACGCAGTCCCGGATATTGTCACTGCCGGAGGACAGACCGTGGCCATCCGCTGGCCAAGCCATCCCTTCATGCAGGCCCTGATCCGCGCGTGCGGTTTTCCTCTGGCCGCTCCCAGCGCCAATCTCGCCTCGCGAACTTCCCCCACCTGTTCCGATCATGTGCTCCGGCAACTCGCCGGGAAATTGCCGATCGTGGTGGACGGGGGAGCGTCGGATG
>DASRKU010000016.1:0-4487 GCA_035648815.1 Verrucomicrobiia bacterium
CATCACGATTCCCGCGCGACCATGGAATCGCCGCTGAAGCCAGGCATCGAAGTCGAACCGGCCGTTCGGCAGATCGATTGGGGCGATTACCGGGATCATCTCTCAACATCCGACCGGGATGGCCGCAGGCAATGGCTGTATCCTCGCAAGCCGCGGGGGCGCTATTTTCGGGCCCGGACCCTGGTGAGCTGGGTGTTGCTGGGAGTTATGTTCGTGGGTCCCTTTGTGCGGATTCATGGCAACCCGCTGCTCCTGCTGAATTTCGTCGACCGCAAGTTCATCATCCTGGGCCACATTTTCTGGCCGCAGGACATGATTATTTCGGCGGTGACCCTGCTGATTTTCTTCACGGGAATCTTTGTTTTCACGGCGGCTTTCGGGCGGTTGTGGTGCGGTTGGACCTGTCCGCAGACGGTCCTGATGGAGATGGTTTTTCGCAAACTCGAATACTGGATTGAAGGGGATTCCGGTTCCCAGCGGGCGCTGGCGGCCGCTCCATGGACGGTGGCCAAAATCCGGAAAAGAACCTGCAAACACGCCCTGTTTCTGGGGCTGTCGTTTCTCGTCGGCAACACCCTGCTGGCTTACATGATTGGAATCAATTCCTTGTTCGCGATCATCCGGGACAATCCATCGAAGCATTTGCAGGGGCTTGTGGAGATGATGCTGTTCACGCTGGTGTTTTATGGGATCTTCGCGCGCTTTCGCGAGCAAGCTTGCACGTTCATCTGCCCCTATGGCCGTCTCCAATCCACTCTCCTGGACGAGAACAGCATCGTGGTGGCCTACGATTACCGGCGGGGCGAGAAACGCGGCGTCCGCAAACGCTCGCAAACCGATGAAGACCGGCGCCGGGCAGGACAGGGGGATTGCGTCAACTGTCTGGCGTGCGTGGCGGTTTGCCCGACGGGCATCGATATTCGGAACGGCACACAGATGGAGTGCGTTCATTGCACAGCGTGCATTGACGCTTGCGACGGGATCATGGCCCGGATCGGGCTTCCGCGGGGACTCATCCGCTATGCGTCGCTGAACGGCATCGAGCGCGGAGAACGATTGCGATTCACCCCGCGGCTGGCGGGCTATTCGGCTTTGTTGCTCGGCCTGGTCGGGCTGTGGTTTTTCATGGTTTTCACCCGATCGGATGTCGAAGCCACGCTGCTCCGGGCTCCCGGCGCGTTGTTCCAGCAAATGCCTGACGGACATTTTTCCAATATCTACACGGTCAAGATTGTGAACAAGACCTCGCGCCGGCTGCCTGTCGAGCTGAAGCTCGAAAATGTGCCGGGGGATCTCCAGGTCATGGGCCAGGCCCTGGTTGTGCCTTCAGAACAGCTTGCGGAAACCTCGGTGTTGATCGAGTTGAACCGATCGGTGATGAAATCAGGCACGACGTCCCTGGTCGTGGGGGTGTATTCGGAAGGCCGCCGCGTGCAAACTCTGAAGACTTCTTTTATAGGACCGCGCAATGATACCGCGCAATGAACCGCCGCAATTCATGAAACGAAATTTCTGGCCATGGAACATTGTTATTGCCTTCTCGATTTTTATCTCCGGCACCGCCGGCTTGATCGTCATGGCTTCCATGCACAAAACGGAACTGGTCAACGACAATTACTACGAGCAGGAAATCCGGTATCAGAGCCAGATCGACAGTGTTGCCCGGGCACAGCGCGCGGGCGGCGCCTTGATTGAGCATGATGCGGCATCGGGCCGGCTCCTGCTCCGGGTCCCGCCGGAGCACGTCCGGTCGGGGGTGACGGGGCGCGTCGAGCTGTATCGGGCCTCGTCCGCGGGGCGCGACCGGGTCGTGGTCCTTGCTCCCGACCCGAATGGCACGCAGACGCTGGAGCTCAAGGACCTGCTTCCGGGACCGTGGAAGGTTCGTTTGTCCTGGAGCAGCGCGGGCGTCGAGTATCTTTTGGAGCGAAGAATCACCAATGGGGTTTCGACGCAACCTGTGTCGAGGCGCTGATGAGCCATGGATTACTGGACTGCGTTCATACTGGGTTTGGTCGGAAGTTTGCATTGCGCGGGGATGTGCGGACCGCTGGCGCTGGGCTTGCCAGTCACGGGAAATGGGCCCGCGGGCTTTGTCGCCGGCCGGGCGGCTTATAACGCGGGACGCATCGCCACTTATTGCGCTATTGGAATTGTTTTCGGAGCCATTGGCAAATCGCTGGCGCTCGCGGGGATTCAACGCTGGGTTTCAATAGCTTTGGGTGTGGCGCTCATCGCCGGGCTGGCCGCTTCGCGCAAGCTGGCGCTCTGGAGTCCCGTGACGATCGCCGTGAATCGGGTCAAGTCGAAAATGGTTTGCCTGTTGCGCCGGCGTTCCACCGCAGCCATGGCCACACTGGGGCTGTTGAACGGGTCGTTGCCCTGCGGCCTGGTGTACGTCGCCGCCGCCGGAGCCACCGCCACCGGCGGCGTGCTTTCCGGCTTGGGCTACATGGCCGCTTTTGGGAGCGGCACGGTCCCGATGATGTTCGCCATCAGTTGTTCCGGCAAACTGGTCCCCACGGTGTTGCGGTTGAAACTCGTGCGCGCGGTTCCGGTATCGGTTTTCCTCCTGGGAACGCTGCTGATCCTGCGTGGAATGTCCCTGGGAATTCCCTATGTCAGCCCCGACCTGGCTAATGGCGCCTGCTGCACCCGCTGAAGCCAACAAGCCGGTCGAGAGTCGAGGGTCGAGGGGTTCGTCCGGGCCCCTTCGTTATCTTCTGTTAAAACTCCTTTCAGGAGAATTGGGGGAATCACTGGTTCCTCAGTTTTCTCAGTTACCTCCTGTTAACAATTGCTGGTTCCCTCCTTTTGCGATTAGATTCGCGGGGACAAGCTGTCCCCGCCCCGGGCAACTCGAGTTGATTTCGCTAGCGAGTTTCTTTCCTGCTGCTATAAAACCGGCGCATGTCTAATCATCGAATCGGCATCATCGGCGGCAGCGGCCTCTACCACATCGAAGGGTTCACCCGGCAAAAGTGGGTCAAAGTCAAAACACCATTCGGTTCCCCCTCGGACGATTTTCTCACCGGGCAGTTGCACGGACGCGAGGTCGTGTTCCTGCCGCGTCACGCCCGCGGCCATCGCCTCATGCCCAGCGAACTGAATCATCGCGCGAACATCTGGGCGATGAAGAAGCTGGGCGTTGCCTGGATCATCAGCGCCAGCGCGGTTGGATCCCTCCAGGCGCGATACAAACCCTGCGATTTTGTCGTCGTTGACCAATTTGTGGATCGGACCAAGAGCAGCTTCGAACACACCTTTTTCGGCCGGGGCATCGTGGCGCACATTGCCTTTGCCGATCCTGTTTGCGAGGAGCTGCGCCAGTTGCTGCTGCAGTCGGCCCGGAAAATGAAGGCCCGCGTCCACGACGGCGGATCCTACGTCAACATGGAAGGCCCGGCGTTCAGCACCCGGGCAGAATCAATCACTCATCACAAGCTCGGGTACGACGTGATTGGGATGACGAACCTCGGCGAGGCCAAATGCGCGCGGGAAGCGGAGATCGCGTATGCGACGCTGGCAATGATTACGGATTACGACTGCTGGAAGATCGACGAGGCGCATGTGACGATTGAGATGGTGATTCGGAACCTGACGCGAAACGCGGCTATGGCAAAGAAGATTATCGCAGATGCCATTCCCGGGATTCCGGCGGAACCGAGCTGGCCCTGCCATCGAGCCTTGCGGGATGCGATTATTACAGACCCCAAGCTCTGGCCTTCGGGGACGGCGAAGGAATTGGAACTGCTTTTGAAGAGCCGAAACCTGCCCTGAGCGCGGCTGCAAAAGCTGGGTGTCAGTCCAACACTGTGGCATAAGGCGATCGCGATGTCTTCAGCGGCGCTGTGGTTGGGATCGCACCGCGGCGTGGGGATTATGCGAGGGGGTGAGGAACGAATCCGAGAGCGGCACTAAAGCGCATGCACTCCACGTGCTGGCGCGTTAGTCAACCGCCGTGGCCGCGTCTCGTGAGAGCGCGGCTAACATGCCGCGGTAGATCCGCGCGCTCCGCGCCTTGTCCGGTGTGTGCTCAGGAACCGAATTGCGCCCGTCGTTCGATGTGCTGCATTTTCTGTAATTGATTGGTTCTTGCGGGCTGTTGCTGGGCTGCGGCTGCCGTGAGTTGCGCTTCAGCTTCCAGCCAGTGCTCCTGGGCGTGCCCTTCCGGCCTGCCCCGCTCCAGAAAAATCTGGTATGCGCTTTGAGCAATCTGTTCGTGAGTGGGCCTGTCGCTCTTTTGATTCCGACCCTGTTTAGGCAAGTCTTTAGCCATAGCTTTCTGTCCTTTCCTTTTTTGCCGGTCCTCTGGGGGAGTGTTCCGACACGATAACATAGACAAGAAGTTTTACCAACGCTGGGCGTTGCCTCCAATGGGGTAATCTAGGTATGGGGATGCGGCCGAGAGTCGAAGGTCGAGGGTCGACGGAAGAAACCCTCTCCCATCCGATGGGAGAGGGTGCCCGGAGGGCGGGTGAGGGTTC
>DASRKU010000017.1:0-9782 GCA_035648815.1 Verrucomicrobiia bacterium
GCTCAAACGGTGATTTCGCTGGCGGAGATGTCGGATCGATTGAAGATGGCCTGCCTTTTTGATGAGAAGAGCCGAACGATCCAGGCGGATGGCGGGCGCAAGGTCGATTCGCTGACGTACGGCACGTTGCCGCTGTCCTGATCTGAAGGCCATTGCGCCCCGTCATGGTTTCTGTCGCCCTTGCCCGCAATGCGATGGCGACGCGGTTCGAGATGGTGCTCCATGGGGAGGATGCGGTCTCGTTGCGCGCGGCGGGAGAAGAGGCATTGGACGAGGTGGAAAGGCTCGATCGGGAGTTGAGCCTTTACCGGGCCGACAGCGAACTTGCCCACATTAATGCCCTGGCAGGCGCCGAACCGGTGCCCGTCTCGGCGCCCGTTTTTGCGTTGCTCCAGCGCGCCCACACCCTTTCTGAAAACACCGCCGGCGCTTTTGACATCAGCGTGGCGCCGCTGATCCGATGTTGGGGGTTCATGCATGGGAGCGGGGAAATTCCAGACCCCGGCGCATTGGAGCAATGCCGCTCCAGGATTGGCATGCACCTGGTCGGGCTGGACTCGAAAAATCGCACGGTGCGATTTGCGCGCGAGGGGGTCATGCTCGACCTGGGCGCTATCGGCAAAGGTTACGCCGTCGAAAAGGCGGCAGAGATTCTGCGCGACTGCGGCGTTGCCAGCGCATTGATCCACGGCGGGACCAGCACGATCTGCGCGATTGGGAAACCAGCGGATGGAGAGTGCTGGAACGTGGCGATCGAAAATCCTCCTTGTGCCGGATCGCAGGCGCCCGACAAAGGAGAAGTCCAGACACGGCCTCTAGCCGTCATCCCGCTGCGCGACGAGTCGCTGTCCGTCTCCGCGGTTTCCGGAAAGTTCTTCCAGGCCGGCGGAGTCACTTTCGGCCACGTGCTGGACCCGCGCACGGCGCGGCCGGTCACTGACACTCATTTGGCGGCAGTTGTTCTCCCGAGCGCGACCGAAACAGACGCGCTCTCGACCGCATTGTTGGTCCTCGGGATTCCCGGTTTCGATTTGTTATCGCGATTTCGCCCGGCGATAAAAATGCTGGTTCTGGCGGGATTGAGTCCAAATCTTCGGCTGGGAACAAGGGGTTTATGAAGGATTGGAGAGGGCAATCAAAACGCCGACCCAAGCCCTCACCCGGCCTATCGGCCACTCTCTCCCATCCGACCTGTCCTCCGAAGCTTCAGAGCGAAGGATGGATGGGAGAGGGACGGGGTGAGGGTTCTGGGCGTTGTCAGCGGGTTGAAAACAATTTTAACCAAAAGCCCGGTTGAAAAATGCGCGGTTGATGACTACGTTCAGCCTGTAATGTTGGAAGATCGTGACTACATGCGCGACCAATCCGGTGCAATCCGCTGGTCGATGACCACGATTATTGCGGTGATACTTTTGGTCGTCTTCGCCCTGCAGTGCATCAACCAGGCCTATCTTCACACAAATGCGGAGTATTGGCTGGCGCTGACTCCGGGTTGTTTGCGCTACGGATGGCTGTGGCAATTGATCACCTTTCAGTTCCTGCACGCTAATTTATGGCATCTTGCGGGCAATCTCCTGGTGTTCTGGTGGGTGGGACGTTTCGTCGAGCATGTTCTTGGCACAAAAAGGTTCCTGATCGCCCTGTTCGGCTGTGGTGCGGTCGGTGGCTTGCTGCAGGCGGTGCTGATGCTCCTGGCTCCCGACCGGTTCGGCTCGATCGTGGTGGGCGCCTCGGCCGGTGTCTCCGGATTGTTCGCCATTTTTGCCTTGCTGGAGCGCAACTCGACCGTGCGGCTCTGGTTTGTGCTGCCGATTCGCGCCATCACCCTGCTCTGGATTCTGGGGATTATTTCCTTCTTCTTCACGATCGTGCCGGCACAAGGAGAGAGCGTGGCCCACGCCGCGCACCTGGGAGGCCTCCTGGCGGGAGTCGCCTGGATGAAATTGGGGTGGCACCGCGATTACGTGCGGCTGCCCTGGGAGGGACTGGTGGCTCGCTGGCAGGGTTGGCGCCCCTTCGGCACCCGCAAACGCCCCCGCGAACTCGTCAAGACAGCGTCGGTCAAAGGATCCAAATGGCCGGTTCGGTCCGATTCGGACGCCGATCTGCCTTCGGGAGAATTTATCAGCCGCGAAGTCGATCCGATCCTGGACAAGATATCGCAGCACGGAATTCAGAGCCTGACGGATCGGGAGCGGCGCATTCTGGAACTGGCCCGGAACAAAATGGCCAAGAAATAAGTCGAGGGACGAAGGTCGAAGGTCGAGAGAGCCCTCACCCCGGCCCTCTCCCATCCGATGGGAGAGGGAGACGGTCCTGACGCGTTGGAAATTTTGAGGGCTATCCGATTACAACAACACGTGGGACCACTCTCCTTCTCCCATCGGATGGGAGAAGGTCGGGATGAGGGTATTTTCCTGTTCAAAGTTCAACAATTCTTTAGCCCTCGACATTGGATGTTGGATGTTGGATGTTGGTTTGTTGGATGTTTCAGAGCCTTTGTGGGGACGAGCCGTCCCCACTCCTTCACTTCTCGCTTCCCACGCCACACGGGGCTTTCTATCCTGCGCTCATGATTCAGCGCTATTCCCGTCCGGAAATGAGGGCGATTTGGACTGACGAAAACAAGCTTCGAATCTGGCTTCAGGTTGAGTTGCTTGCCGGCGCGGCGCTGGTGAAGGAAGGGATTGTGCCAGCGGAGGATTTTCAGAAGCTGAAGGCGGGGGCGGAGAGCTGGAGTGGTGATTTGAAGGGCCTGGTGGCGCGCCAAAGGGAGTTGGAACAGACAACCAACCATGACGTGATCGCATTCACGACGGCGGTGGCCGAGAAGATCAACGACAACGCCAGCCGCTGGTTCCATTTTGGGCTGACCAGCAGCGATGTAGTGGACACGGCGATGGCGGTGCAAATGGTTCAAAGCGCCGATATTTTGATTGCCGACGTCCAGGTTCTGCGGAAGTCCATTGCGCGGCGGGCCAGGGAATTCATGCTGACTCCGTGCATTGGCCGCAGTCATGGAATCCATGCCGAGCCGACGACGTTTGGCTTCAAGCTGGCGCTGATGTATGACGAGTTTGGGCGCGCGGAGGAGCGTTTGGCCGCGGCGCGGCGCCGCGCGGGGGTCGGGAAGCTTTCGGGTGCGGTCGGCACCAGCGCTCATCTGTCGCCGGCGGTGGAAGCATCGGTTTGCAAAGAACTGGGTCTTCGGCCGGCGCCGATTTCCACGCAGGTGGTGCAAAGGGACATTCACGCGGAGTTCATGACGGTGCTGGCGATTGTGGGCGCCAGCATCGAGCGGTGGGCTGTCGAATTCCGCCATCTTCAGCGCACGGAGGTCCTGGAAACCGAGGAGCCTTTCGCGAAAGGCCAGAAGGGTTCCAGCGCGATGCCGCACAAGCGAAATCCCATCACGTGGGAGCGCCTGGCCGGGCTGGCCCGGGTTTTGCGCGGCAACGCCGTGGCGGCGCTGGAGAATGTCGCGCTCTGGCACGAACGCGACATCAGCCACAGCTCGGTGGAGAGGATTATTTTTCCGGATTCCTGCACGTTGCTCGATTACATGTTCGGGCTCCTGAGCCGGCTCATGGATGGGTTGATCGTTTACCCGGAGAACATGAAACGGAATCTGGGCATCAGCCTGGGGATGTGGAACAGCCAGACGGTTCTTCTGGCGCTGATCCGAAAAGGGCTGACTCGTGAGCGGGCCTATGAGCTGGTCCAGCGGAATGCCATGAAAACATGGGAATCAAAGCATGCCGGACGCGAAAACACGGATTTTCTCGGACAACTCAAGAGTGATCCGGAAGTCGCCGGGCATTTCCAGGCTGGGGAACTGGAAAAGCTTTGTTCCCTGGAATTCCATTTTAAGGAAATCGAGAACCGGTTTAAAGCGCTGGGTCTGTGACCCCTGCCCCAGCGATCCGAATCGTCCCCGCCACCGAGGAGTCGCTGGATTCGATTTCCCAATTGGCCGGAGTGATCTGGCGCGCCTGCTATCCCGGCATCCTCTCTGCCGAACAGATCGATTACATGCTGGATCGCATGTATGCGCTGAATGTTCTGCGCGATGAGATCACCTCGGCAGGAATCCATTACGACTTATTGCTGGCAGACGATGAATTGATCGGCTTCGCGTCGTACGGTCTCGCGGCGCCGGCGACCTTCAAGCTGCACAAATTGTATCTGCATCCCGAGTACCATGGCAGGGGCCTCGGCGCTCTGCTGCTGAGGCATTGCGAGGAACAAGCGCAAGGCCTCGGAGCGCGGAAGCTGGTTCTCAATGTTAACAAGAATAATTCAAAAGCGATCGCGACGTACCAACGGTGTGGATTCGACATCGCCAAGTCGGTGGTCACTGACATCGGAGGCGGCTTTGTGATGGATGATTACATGATGGAGAAGGTGGTCATTTGACGTGCAAGCTGAAGGCTTGCCAGAGAGTATACGGGGGTCGCAGCGAAGGCGGGAGACCCCCGGGATGGCAGTATACCGGCAGTCTCATCGACCCCGAAGGGAGTCGCAGAGCGTTTTAACTGATTTCAATTCCGACGGGACAGTGGTCGGAGCCCTGGATTTCGCAGCGGATGAACGCGCTCTTGAGCCGCGGCCGCAGGGCGGCGCTCAGCAGGAAGTAATCGATGCGCCAGCCAATGTTTCGGGATCGGGCGCCTGTCATCACGCTCCACCAGGTGTAATGGCCGCCGCCCTTTTCGAACTCGCGGAAGGAATCGATGAACCCGGCGTTGATAAACTCCTGGAAACCTGATCGTTCTTCCGGAGTGAACCCATGGGTTTGCATGTTCGTTTTTGGATTGGCCAGGTCCAGCTCGGTGTGGGCGACATTCAGATCGCCGCAAAAAATGACCGGCTTGCGTTTCTCGAGTTTCTTCAAGTAACGCAGAAAATCCATGTCCCAGCGCTGACGGTACTCCAATCGGCTGAGGTCACGTTTGGAGTTGGGAACATATACGTTGACAAGAAAAAAGTCCGGATACTCTGCCGCAAGGACGCGTCCTTCCAGGTCGTGCTGTTCGATCCCCATATGCGGCGTGACCTGAAGGGGGCGTGTTTTTGTGAAGATGGCGATACCGGAATAGCCCTTTTTTTCCGCGATGTTCCAGTAGGTCGTGTAGTAAGCGGGCCAGAGTTGCTCGGCCTGGTCGGGGTGACACTTGGTTTCCTGCAAGCACAGGATGTCGGGCTGTTCCGAGTCGATGAATTCCAAAAAATTCTTTCGCAACACGGACCGAAGGCCGTTGACGTTCCAGGAAATGAGTTTCACAGGAGGGAATATTAACCCATATCTTACCCCTGTTAAAGATTGCACCGGGGGCGCTGTAATCTCTGCTTGACGGTTCGGGGCAGGGCTCTGGCATCCCTCCAGGATGCATTCACTTAACCCCGATCCGGGGGTCTTCGCTGCGCTGCGACCCCCGGCTTTCTATCAACCCTCCGGGTTGAAGCTCCACGGAATCGCGACAGGCAACTTCACTTCAATTGACTCTACGGCGATGCCTGACTACATTGCCTCGGTTCATCCATGATTTCCAAGCCTGTCCAACCAGCGCCATCGGAAGCCCCCGCTTTCCGGGTGAGCGACGAACGGCTGATCAAAGTCACGCCGACAGCCGCGCACCGCGTCGGGTCGCTTCTGCAAAAGCAGGGCCGCCCCGGAGGCGTGTTGCGCGTCTCGGTGGTCGGCGGCGGCTGCTCGGGTCTCCAGTACAAAATGGACCTGCAGGACGGCCCGGCAAACAGGGATTTTTTGGTCGAGTCCAGCGGCGTGCGCGTGGTTGTCGACCCAAAGAGCGCCCTGTACGTCACGGGGAGCGAATTGGATTTCATCGAGACGCTAGACGGAGGGTTTAAGGTGAAAAATCCAAATGCGGCCAGCAGTTGTTCCTGCGGCGAAAGTTTCAGCGCCTGAGCTGTAACGATTCAGTCGTTTTAACCACGGATGGACACGGATTAAAAGCATCCTCACCCGGCCTCCGGCCACCCTCTCCCATCGGATGGGAGAGGGACGGGGTGAGGGCACGTTTTAAGTCTTTGCCAAGAATGCGTGAACTTTCGACATTGTGTTACGGATACGGAAGGATTTTCAACCCGAGAGGTTTTCGGTTGCGGCTAAGGCGGCAGCCGGGATTTTGATCACGGATGACCGACTACTTTGTCTTGCTTGGGGAGATTCGCCGGCCCTGGCTCGAGCCGGAGTTACTCCGTGAAAAATTCCTCGGTCTTTCAAGGCAGGTTCATCCTGATCGCCTCCACAATACGAGCGAAGTCGAACGAACCGCGGGGCACAGCCGGTACGTGGAGCTCAACGCGGCTTACCAATGCCTGCGCGAACCGGGGAAGCGGCTTCGTCATTTGCTGGACCTGGAGGGCGCGGCGGCGAACAGGAACGTTCAGGAGATTCCGAAGGACATTGCAGACCTGTTCATGGAAATCGGTCCCTGTTTTCGGGAGGCAGATCTGCTGATACAGCGAAAGAACTCCATTACATCGCCGCTGCTCCAGGTGCAATGGTTTGAGGAGAGCCAGCCCTGCAGAGACACGCTGGAGCAGTTGCGGCATAAGCTGGATGAGCGCACCCAATCGGCGCTCCACCAGATGCAGGCGATCGACGCGCAATGGAAAAGCGAGGGCCAAGAGGAATCCAGCCGCACGACCCTGTTGAAGAGGCTGGAAGGGGTCTCGGTGCAATTCAGTTACTTTGAGAAATGGCGCGGGCAATTGCAGGAGAGGATCATGCGAATGAACCTGTAGCAGCACGCGCGACGGCGCGCTCCTCCGAATCGGGACACTTTCGGCCATGAACTGAGACAATCCGGACAAAACCGCATCCGCCCATTCCAGAGGTCACAGGTACCGCAGTTGGTATATCCCCTGCTCAACAAGCGGCATGCAAAATACAGAATCCCGAAAAACTTCATTCTGTATTTCCCATCGTCTTCCGCATCATGTTGGAGACAAAAAGGCCTTCCTGAATCTGCCGGATCGCGCCGGATAAACCTGGCGTACTTCTGAATTGGGTTTGGTTCCCGGCGGTCTGGTAAAACAGACCGCCGGTTTTTTGTAGCAGACGACGTGAGGAGTCTCCAATCCCAAGCTGAAATCGCCCGCACCATCACAAGGGATAATTGAGTCTCGTCACCTCGACTGCTACACATTGGACTGTATCGGGAGCGCTCGTTTTTCTAACGTTGCTGCGACCGGAACGGTTGCACTCCGGGACGCCGCAGATGCGCGGCGGATTAGTGGGGACGAGCCGTCCCCACTCCTGCGGCTAGGAAGGAGGCGGGGTTTCGGCGGCTGGTGCCGGTTCGTGCTCGAAAGCCATTACGGAAAGCGCGGCCAGGGTAAATTGCGCCGACCACTGGTGGTTGTGCCATTTCACCTTTTCGGCCTCGACTCCGCCCATGTTTCCCACATTGCTGCCACCGTAAATGGCGGCGTCGGTGTTCAACATCTCGCGCCATTTGCCCTGCCGCGGCAGTCCGATGCGATATTTGTAGCGCGCGACGGGAGTCAGGTTCAGGACGACGACAATCAGGCTCTTGCTGGCGGGATTTCGCCGGACAAAAGAAAGGATGCTGCTTTCCTGGTCCGAGCAGTCGATCCAGGAAAAACCGTCGTGATCATAATCCGATTCCCAGAGAGCGGAAGCGGACAGGTAAAATCGATTGAGATCCTCGACCAAGCGCTGGACGCCGCGGTGGTAGGGGCCGGCTTCGAGCAGCCACCATTCCATGTCGGCGTTGGCGTTCCATTCCGAGCTCTGGCCGAATTCTCCGCCCATGAACAGGAGCTTCTTGCCGGGGAACATCCACTGGTATGCGAGCAAAGCCCGCAGGTTGGCAAAGCGCTGCCAATCGTCCCCAGGCATGCGGCGCAGCAGGGAGCCCTTTCCATGCACCACTTCATCATGCGACAGAGGCAGGATGAAATTTTCGTGATGATGGTAGAGCATGGCGAAGGTGAGATCGTTCTGATGATGTTTTCGATAGACCGGGTCGCGGCTGAAATATCCCAGGGTGTCGTGCATCCAGCCCATATTCCACTTGAAGGAGAATCCCAAACCGCCCAGGTACGGAGGCCGGGTCACCAGGGGCCAGGCTGTGGATTCCTCGGCGATGGTCATGACGCCCGGAAATTCGGTGTGGGTGAGGTGATTGAACTCACGCAGAAAGCTGATGGCTTCCAGGTTCTCGCGGCCGCCATACTGGTTGGGAATCCACTGGCCTTCCTTTCGCGAATAATCCAAGTAGAGCATCGATGCCACGGCGTCGACGCGAAGTCCGTCGATGTGGAACCGCTCGCACCAGAAGAGGGCATTGGCAGACAGGAAATTCCTGACCTCGTGCCGGCCATAATTGAAGATCAGAGTGCCCCAATCCTGGTGGGCGCCTTTGCGGGGATCTTCGTGTTCGAAAAGGGCGGTGCCATCGAACTGGGCAAGCGCCCAGTCATCGCGCGGAAAGTGGGCTGGGACCCAATCGATCAAGACCCCGATGCCGGCCAGGTGAAGGGCATTGATCAGGAACTGGAAATCGTCGGGCGAGCCGTACCGGCTGGAGGGGGCATAAAATCCGGTGATCTGGTAGCCCCAGGACGGGTAAAAGGCATGTTCGGCAACGGGCAGGAACTGGACATGGGTGAAGCCCATCTGCCGGACATAGGCGATCAAGGATTCGGCGAGTTCGCGATAGGTCAAGGATTCGCCCATGGACTTCTTGCGCCAGGAGCCAATGTGCACCTCGTAAATGCTGAGCGGGGAACGCAGGGGGTTGCGCTCCTTCCGCTGCGCCATCCATGCCTGGTCGGTCCATTCAAATTTCCGGGTATTCCAAATGATGGCGGCGGTTTTGGGAGGCGTCTCGAAAAAGAAGCCGAAGGGGTCGGTTTTCAAGAGGAGCTTCCCCTGCCGGTTTTTCAGTTCAAATTTGTAATGGACGCCTTCGCCCGCGCCGGGCACGAATATTTCCCACACGCCGGAGGGTCCAAGGGAGCGCATGGCATGGATGCGGCCGTCCCAGTTGTTGAAATCGCCGACGACGCTGACCCGTTGGGCGTTGGGCGCCCAGACCGCAAAGCTTGTTCCGGCGACGCCATCGATGGTGCGCAATTGGGCGCCGAGTTTTTCGTAGATCCTGCGTTCATCGCCTTTGCCGAACAGGTATAGATCCTCTTCGCCCAGGGTGGGCAAAAACGAATATGGATCGCGGACACGGCGGACCTGGTGTTTCTTATCGGTGACGATGAGGTCGTAAGCGTAGACGCGTTCGGCGGCGGGGATGACGGCCTCGAAGATGCCGGAGTCATGGACGCGCTGGAGTTTGACGCTGGGTTTATTTTTTTCGTGGACCGGTTCGATTTCGACGGCGGCGGCGTTGGGGTCGAAGGCGCGGACAACGAGGCCGGAGCCATCGCCGAGGGGGTGCATGCCGAGGAGTTGGTGAGGTGAACGATGCTGCACCTGGGCGAGGCTGCTAACTTCTTCCTGGGTCAAAACCATGATGGCGGAAATCTAGCAGAGTTCTTTGGAAACGACACCGAAAAGAATTAGGCCGAATGCGGAGAGTCGAGAGCAAACAGAACATCCAATAACCAACATCCAGGATTCGCGGGGACGCCTCAAGGCTTCCACACGGCGCGCCAGAACTGCTGGCTGGTTCCCGGAGGAACGTCGTTTGTGATTTGTAGCGCTCCGCCGGTTGCGGTGTTCGTTGACACCGGGGTCCAGTTAACCAGATCGGAAGACTTCTGCACGACAAAGA
>DASRKU010000018.1:0-2903 GCA_035648815.1 Verrucomicrobiia bacterium
TGGCCACTTCCTCGCGCAGTCCAGGACCAGCGGCTTGAGTTCCCCATCGCCGCAAATATTCCATGTGACGCGGTCCTGGCAGCGCGGGTTGACCTCGTCGATCAGTCGGACCAGGTCGTGGACACCTTTTTGTTCCACCAGGCGGCCGGCCCAAATGATATTGAACTGCCCGGGGTCGAACCTGCCGGGGAACGGAAAGGCGTCCGCGTTTCGGGCAAAGGCGTCGAAGTCAAAAGGGTAATAGATTTTCGCGATGCGTTTGCCGGGAAATTGACGGGAGAAAACCTGGTAACTGAAATTGTTGATCACGTGAAAACCGCGCACCCCGTTCGCGAGCCAATTATACATCCATGACGTGAAGAGAAAGTTGTGCAAGCGCGCATGCAAACTCTCCGCGATGGGGTACACGTGCGGTATGTGGCAGCCAAAAACGACCGGGGGCACATGCCGGTACCCCATGACGAACTTGAAAAAGAAAGGCTCGGTAATGTCGTTCCGGGAATAGACCAGGTCGTAATCCTTGAATCGACCGACCAGCTCGCGGAACGACGCGGATTTGATATACCGGGCTTTTCCGAGTTTGGCGGTGATGCTCTCCATCGATTCGCGGTAGAGCAATTTGGGATCGAACTTTTTTGCGAAATACAGGTTGTGGAGCTTGCCGTATTTCAGGTTGAACGCATCGTCCAGGGTGAGGATATCGACGTGCATGCCGTCGAGTTCAGACAGGTCATGGGCGGTTTCGATGAAGTACTTTTCCAGGCCGCCACCGATTTCCAGGAGAGTCGCGGCATAATAGGCGACACGCATGGGTCCATGCTATTGCCGGGCCGAATCAAGACAAGCTCTCTCGTGGGGGATTATTAGATTGTGGCCGCGTCTCGTTAGAGCGCGGCTGATATTCTTTAAAGTGGATTAGCCGCGCTCTAACGAGACGCGGCCACTCCTCTAGGTTTGGCGGCCGACGCCGCCGGGCTCGCAGGGGGTGTTCGTTTCCCGAGCAGGGCCACTCCGATCAGGAGAATGCCCGCTCCAAATGCCGCCACATTCACATACAAGGGGCCAATGGGTGGCCGGAAAACAAACTCGACGGAGTGGGGTCCGGCTGGAAGAGCCACGCCGCGCATGATGAAATTGCAGCGCAGCAGTTCCGAGCGCTTTCCATCCACCCACACCTGCCAGGACGGATCATACTTGTCATTGAGAAGCAGTATGGAAGGGCTTTGCGCATCAGTCCGCAGTTTGATGTCCTTGGGTGAGTAGCTCGTGAAGTCCACCGACCCCGGATTTGCGGTCGCTTTGGCCTCGTTTGCCGGAACCGGGACCGGCGAGCCAACCAGCACCGTCTGCGCCGGATCAAACGAAGGCGATGCGAGCCTTTTAAGAGTCAGGAAATCATTCGTCCCGAGCTGCTGCAGGAATTCCGAATCGTGCCCGGCCAAAGGTTTGGATCTCAGTTGGTTTACGGCACTGGCGTCATTTTGTGCGAACTCCCAATGGCTGTACAATTTCACGCGCGGCAGAACGCCTGTGAATTCAAACAAGGCGTAGGACCCCTTGGGCGAAGGTTCCGCCGTCAATTCCTCAAGCCGCGTCAGGTTGGTGACACCCGGTTTTGGCACGACTTCGAACTGGCAAGCAATTCGGAACCGACGCAACACCGGGTCCAACTGGCTGTTCAACTCATTCAGGTAACCGGCCGGACCGAGCAGGTAACGGGTGTTCGTCAGCGTCCATCGGCGCGGCAGCAGGTGGATGGAATCCGGGTTGCCGCGGAATTGCAGGGCGGACTCGAAGGCCGCAAGGTCTTGCGGGGTCCGGGGCATTTGGATGATGTCCAGGGACTGAATATTGTAGTACGGGAAGTGGTGTTGAGCCCACTCGATGCGATAGAGCTGATCAAAGACGGCCAACTGCTCCGGCATTGGAAAGGGCAGGAGGGCGACGCGGTGCTCGTAGGGTTGTTGCCGCAGGATATCGATGACCGGGTTTGTGGCGTACTTTTCTTTGTAATCCCAATAAACGACCCACGGCATGTTGGCGCGCCCGAGGTCGATCAACAACACGGCTCCGAGGAGAATGGCGCCCCATCGCGCGCGGCGGCCGGCGAAAACTCCGATGACAATAAGCGTGAGCACCACGACTTCGATGGCGAAGAGGAGAACGAACAAGCCGACCTGCCGGAAGCTGAAGGCGCTGATCTCGGTCGCGAACTGGCCCATTCCAACCAGCTCCAGGTAACGCTCCATGGAGGGACGATAGGACGCGTAAATTCTCCAGCCCACGAAGCTGACGGCGACCAGGACGGCGCACCCGGCGATCCAACGCTTATCCAGCAGATCGCCTTCGGCCCACCATTTTCTGAACCGCGCGGCGAGGCCGGTGACATTTGATTGGGCCGATTCGAGGTATCGACGGCTCAATCCGTGAATGCCGTATGCGAAGAGGATGGCGACGGAAAAGCTCAGGAGGTTAATGAACTTTGCCGGGTTCCGGATGGTTGAGAAATAAGGCAGCGCATACAGGATTTGATAGAATGGGGCAAAGCGTCCATAGGCCAGCACGAGGCAGATGGGAATGGCGGCGACCCAGAACCAAAGCAGCTTTCGTTCGACGGGGTTGAAGACGGATCGATTTCCTCGGAAGGACTGCAGGCCAGCCCAGGCGGCGATCAGCACGACCATGAGGCCGAGGTAATTGCCGCCGCCGGAAAATGGCCTGGGGCTCCCCGGGGCCGGACCTTTCTGGCCGTTGTCATACCACCGGTCCCAGGAAGGGTCCCGTCCCATTCCGCCCCAATAATTGCCTCCCTCGGGGCTGTTCATTCTGTAGCCAAAGACGCCGGGGATGACCAGGTTGAGGCTTTCGGTTTTGGGCAGACTCCATTGTGTGGCCCAGTCCCA
>DASRKU010000019.1:0-9217 GCA_035648815.1 Verrucomicrobiia bacterium
ACGGGCGCTTCCAGCGCATTATAAAATTCCGGGACGGCTGGTTTCAGGTCGGGCGATTGCAGGAGCGCGATGAGTTTTTGCGCCCGGCCCGGGAGGCCGTGCAGCGCAGCGGGGAAGCGCGAGAGATTTGAATAAGCCCAGGCCGTGGAGACGCCGAAGCCGGGATGGATCAGCAGGACGACCGCTCCCCGCAGGGCGGGGAAGAACTCCAGGGGCTGAATGATTTCGCCCCGGCCTGTCGCGAGCGCCGGGTGCGTCTGCAAAAAGAAAGGAATATCAGAACCGATTTGCGCCGCGATCTGCTGCAATTGCGCGGCGGCAAGGGGCCGGCCGAAAAGTTCGTTCAGGCCGGAAAGGGCGACGGCCGCGTTGCCGCTGCCCCCGCCCAGCCCGGCGGCCAGAGGCACGTTTTTTTTCAGGTGAATCCGGACGCCTGATCGAATGCCGGACATTTCCAAAAAGGCCGAAGCGGCTTGATGCACCAGGTTCCTGGAATCGGTGGGGAGATTATCGATGTTGCACGTGAGCCGGATGCCGTCTGCCTGGGGTTCGAACGCGAGCCGGTCGTGCAGGCCGATGGGGTGCATCACCGTTTCCAGATCGTGAAATCCGCTGGCGCGTTTGCCGAGGATATTCAGGAGCAGGTTGATTTTGCAGGGCGACTCTTTTTCAAGCGTCATAACAAAAACCGCCAATCCCGCATCGGGCCGGGATTGGCGGAAGCTCGGTGGGACCTTCGCAGGTCAGGGTGTGTCGAAAATGCGGAATCGGCTGCCGGGAAGGAGGGGCACTACTTCTCCGCCACTGAAACCCATGTAGGTGTCGTCGGCAAACATCGAGTCACCCAAAACTCCGGGCTTGTAGTTGTCGGGGTATACTGGGCCGGGCGCAAGGTACTGGGTGAAAACCGGATGGTAAGGCGGCAGGGGGAACGTGACTATCTCATACACGCCAACCGCCGTTCGCCCAAGGGTCCGGTTCACCCCACGAACAAATCCCGTGGTGTAAGCGTCGTCGGGCGATTCAAACAGCGCGGTCTGCTCGACCGTGCGGCGAAACTCTCCGCCACGGACGATCTCAAAGGTGTTGTCCATTCCACGGCCGAACTTTCGTTCCATGTTGGCGCATCCGGAAGCCAGCACCAGGGTCAGCGCAGCGGCAGCAAGGAGGGAAAACTTTTTTCGCATAGTTTTGCTTCGATTGTTTCGAGCTTACCGCGAATCGCGATGTTGTAAAGCGGGTTTTAAACCGCCCTGCGAAAGAGATCTGGGCAAACCACCAAACACACGAAATGGAAGGTGGCTGCAAGGCAGTCGAGAGTCGAAAGTCGACGGTCGAGAGGAAGGCGCCCTCACCCCGTCCCTCACCGAACCCTCACCCGCCCTGCGGGCACCCTCTCCCATCCGATGGGAGAGGGATGGGGTGAGGGTCGGCTCTGAATCCAGGGATTTAAAGCCAGCGATGTTAGAGCAAACTAGTGATAGCGCGCCGCCACGAGGGGCCAGCCGAATTTGTAGAGCAACACCAGGAGCGCCACCACCAGCAGCGCCACGACGAGCACTTGCACCAGGCGCCTGCGGGCTTTGCTCCGGTCGGGCTGTTCCCAATACCAGGCAATCCAAACACTCAACTCGTAGAGACATTGCAGCGGGACGAACATGGTGATTTGGGTGATCACTTCGGGCGTGGTCAGGACAGCGCCCAGGATCAGGTTGATGACAATCATGTACGGGCGAATCTTGGCCAGCGTTTTATAGCCGACGACGCCGATTTTAACCATGGTCAGGATGACGACGGGCAATTCAAAGCCGAGCCCCATTCCCAACATGAACTTGCAGACAAAACTGATATAATCTTCGGCGCGCCATTGATAGGCGCCAAAACCGAGCCAGCGCGAATACAACTGGGAAGCGGAGAGGGCGACGGGCAGGAGGATGAAGTAGCAGAAAGCGACGCCCGCGACGAAAAGGCCGCCTCCGTAAAACAAGGCGCGGTAGACATATTTTCGCTCGCGCAACTTCAGGGCCGGGAACACAAACACCGCCACGAAATACATAATGAACGGCGCGGCCAGCAGCATCCCGCCATAGAAAGCGACCTGGAAAGCGACCACGAACCCGCCCGCCGGGCTCAGGTTGATGAGCTCAACATGCAGTTGCTGCGCCCTCGCGGCCATCGCGGGATCAGAATCGACAATCCAGCCCAGGACGTGATTGGTGCCGATGGTGTCGGGTTGGATCTGGACGGCGACAAACCGGTTTGACCCAAGACCCAGGGACTGCTCCTGTTCGCCGGAAAGTGTGTAGACTCCCAGTTGGTTTGTGCCGTAGAGGACCGTGACAACCTGGTTTGTTCCGGGATAGCCGATGCTGGCATGCATCATCGGCCGCTTGATGATGTCGACGACATAGTTGCCGCCGATCAGGCACACCAGCATTGCCACGGTTAATGCCGCCGCGCTTTTGATGAGCACCCACCGAAGATCTTCGAGGTGCTCGAGGAAAGATTTTACCGGGCCGCCTTCCTGGTCTTCGGGTTCGAGATGCTCCGCATCCGGTTCGTCGGCCATGGCGGGTCCCGTTTGACCGGATCAGGCCTTCGGACCGCTGCTGCTGGGAGGAGACTGGGGCACTGCTTGATCGGTGGTCTGAGGCACCGGGGTTTCTGGATTCGAGACAACCCGCCGCGGCTGCTGTGGAGCCGGCGGTTCATCCAGGGCATTCTGCACTTCGTCCGTCACTTCATGCGTTGCTTTCTTGAACTCCCGGATGCCCTGGCCAAGACCACGAGCCAGTTCAGGCAGCTTCTTCGCCCCAAACAAGATCAACACGACTGCAAGAATCAGGACGATTTCCCAGCCACCCAGAAATGCTGCAAGCATTGTATTCATATGCCAACTGACAAGACAGTAAACCCCGCGCCATTATTAGTAAAGAGCCAAAGGAAGGGCACAAATGCGAGGTAAGTGAGGTTAAAACGAACCCTCACCCCACCCTCTCCCATCCGACGGGAGAGGGAATACCATCCCACGATTTGGAATGAATTGCGCGTAGTTGGCAACGAACGCGTGACGATACTCTCCCTCTCCCATCGGATGGGAGAGGGCCGGGGTGAGGGTTTTTTGAGTTTGAGCAACACGCCCAATGACGGTAGGGGCGCACTGCGTGCGTCCGGCTGCGCGCAGCGCAGCCCTACCATGGTTGGTGTGACGCCTGACTCTACTTCGTGAGCAGGATGAAAACGCCGCGGCGGTTCCTGGCGTGGGCCGCCTCGCTGTGCCCGGTGTCCACCGGCCGGCTGCGGCCATAGCTCTTGGTCAGGACGCGGCTGCCATCCACTCCCATCGCAATCAACTCCTCGCGCAAGGCCAGCGCCCTGCGTTCGCCCAACGAGTAATTGTATTGATCGGTGCCGCGCTCGTCGCAGTGACCTTCAATTTCCACACCCGTACCAGGAGTGCCTTTCAAAAAACTGGCGACATCCTCAACTTTGGATTTTTCGCTGCTTTTCACCGCCGAACTGTCGTAATCGAAATGGACGGTGTCGGCTTCGAATTTCTTTTCATCGCGCGTGGCGTTGGCCCATTCGGCAGGGTCGCCCATCGGCGTTCCCGTGCCGGACGGATTGGCATTGGCATCCGCGCCCGGGCCGTTGCCAAGCGGATTGCCGGCGCCCGCTTCGCCCACGGCGCCAGGCCGCGATCCGGGCAGGACCGTGACGCCCTGCGGATGGTGCTTGCAGCCGACGGCACCCAACCCGAGCGTCAATCCAATTGTTAATAGATATCCAAATTTGGTCAGTTTCATGTTATCGCCTTTCAGGGAACGGGGCCGTTATCTGGCCCAACTGGGTTGAGAATTCTCACCCGACGAAACTCGGGCGACATCCTTGACTTGTTTTGTGGGCACGTCAAGCAAAGAGAGGTGGCCTGTGCTGCGCCGGAAAAAAACCAGGGTCCGGGAGTTCCGGCTCCAGGACGGATCTTCGCCGGCAACCAGGCCGGTCACCTGGCCGCCCTGCGAAGGAACGACGCAAATCTGAAAGCCCCCGCCCTGCGAGGTAAACGCGATCCACTTCCCGTCGGGCGACCAGTCCGGTTCGGTGGGATTGGAAAATCCCGGCGTGGGGATGCGTTGGGGCGAACCGCCGGTCGCGGCGATTTTGCAGATGGCCCGGCGTTCGTTGATCTTTGCCGCAAAACAAATCCATTGCCCGTCCGGCGACCAGCACGGCGACGACTCGTCCTCGCGCGATTTCGTCAGGCGCTTCACGTTGCCGCCGCCGGCATCCCCGACATACAAATCCGTCCACCCGTCCTTGCTCAGGATCATGGCTACTCTTTTTCCGTCAGGCGACACCGCCGGGCTGAGGTTGGAGCCGCCATACCATGCGATGGTCTTGCGCGTCCCGGTCGACAAATCGTGGAAGAAAATGGCGGGGTTGCCCAACTTGTAGGACGAATAGAACAGCGCGAGCCTGCCAGGCGCCCAGCACGGCGCGGCCACCAGCGTTTTGTCCATTGTCACGGCCTGGGGGTTGGCCCCGTCGAAATCGGCGACGTAAATTTCGCTGTTCGCGCCTCCGACATTGAACGCGATTTTTGTCTGGGCGATTCCTTTCTGGCCGAGCGCCTGGACGAAATCGTCGGTAAACGCATGGGCTTGCCGGCGCGGCGTGGCTCCGGTGTAGACCTTGGAAACCAAAGGGCTCTTGTTGACCCGGTCAACCGCCCGGCCTTGGAGGTCTCCGGTGTTGCTGCCGCTGATCAGGTATTGCGCGTTCTCGGCGTTGGTGAACCCGAAGCCCTGCACATAAAGGTCAAACTCGATCACTTGCGCGGCCAGGCCGGTGAACCCGCTCATGGAAACCCAAATCGGCGGCGTGCTGCCGGGGATCACCTGTCGGTTGATTTCAATCTGCGCCTCGCCCGGAACACAGGACACAAGAAATGCGAGCGAGCCGGCGGCAAAGGCCGCAATGCTCCAGGCCCCGCAGCGATTATATTTTCGAAAAATTCCTGACATAATATTTATCCGAGCAATTTTGTTTTGGCGTTGAAGTTGATGGTGACGGTGCGCTGGTCTTCCTTCGCATCGTCGGGCAGCGGAGCTGCGTAGCGCACCCGCTCCAGGGTCATTTGAACCGAGTGATCCACAGTGGAATTCCCGGAAAATCTCTTCACGGTCGCCGAGATTACGCGGCCATCGCGGGCGATCGTAATGGATGCTGTCGTGGTCGCCGAATCATCGGTGACTCCTTCGGGCAAAACCCAGGCGCGATCGTAAACACTTTTGACGGCCTGCAGCCAATTGGCGTAGGGCAGTCCTCCGCCACCCGGCCCTTTGAGTTCAATCGACGTGCTTCCCGATAAGCCGCCTTGGATTCCAGCGACAGCCTGCCCGAAGGCCGCCGCGGTCGCGCGGCGCGCATCGGCCATTTCCCGGGCCTGTTCGCGGGCTTGATCCCGGGCGCGCGTGTCGCTTGAGACCTGATTGCTCACCGCGCTGCGCTTCACAGGAGTCGTCGTGATCTGGAGCTTGCGTTTGGGCTTGGGCGAAAGCTCCAGAGAATCAGGTTCGGGCACAGACGCTTTGACTTCCACCGGTTTGGGGTCGGGCTCCGGCGGCGCCTTTTCCATCACGGCCGGCCCCGGGACGGGCGGAGCCGGCGCCACGGGCATGACCGGGGCCGGCGGAGGCGGCAGCGATCCTTTCGGATTGCCTCCGCCGCTCATCAGGGCGTCGACCGTTTTTACCGGCACAAAATCCAGCACTGTCATATCCTGCATCTTCTCTCTCGACGACAGAAAGCCCGGCCCGACGAGCAGTATCAGCGCGAGCAGCAGGTGAAAACAGGCCGCCCCGACGAGACACTTTTTTTGGAGGCGATTCATCGCTGGTTGATTGGCTCTGTCCGCATGGAGTAACGCGAAATCCCGTTGCGCGAGCAGCCATCCATCAGCGCAACCGCATCCTTTACCCGGCTGTTCCCATCGGCGCGAATGTAAACCACCAGGTTGGGATTGTATCGATAGTCCTGCACGAGCTGCGCGATGATCTGGTCGAGTTTCATCTGCCGCCGCGACAGGCTGTAAAGGCCCTGCGCGGTGATTTCCACGGTGCGGATGTCCTCCTTGCGGAGCTGTTTGTCGGGTTGTCCGTTGGCTTTGGGCAGGTTCAACGCCAGGCCCTTTTCCAGCAACGGAGTCGTAATCACGAAAATGATCAGCAATACAAACGCAAGGTCCAGCAGCGGGGTGATGTTGATTTCACTCAAGGTCACCAGCGAACTGCGTTGGGAAAAGCGCCGCATAAGGTTGTCGAGAGGCGAGAGTCGAGGGCAGGACAAAAAATAATCCCGAGTTTCGAGGTTCGTCTCTCTCTGTCTTAATCCTCCAGGTATTCGGTTTCCATTTTCGAAACGAGTTCCTGCGCGAAATTGTCCAGATCGACCGTCAGGACGCGCAAGTTGTGAACGAGCCAGTTGTATCCGAACATCGACGGGATGGCGACAAGCAATCCGGCGACGGTAGTGATGAGGGCGGCGGCGACTCCGGGAGCCATGGCGCTGAGTGTGGCGCTGCCTTGCTGGGCGATATGGCCGAAGGTGCTCATGACGCCCCAGACGGTTCCGAGCAAGCCGAGGAAAGGGGCGCCGCTAACGGCGATCGCCAGGAGGATCAGGCCGGATTCCAGCTTGAGAGATTCCTGGGCGACGGTGTTTTCCAGGGTGCGTTTGACGTGCTCCATCCCTTTGAGGGAAACGTGATGTTTGCGGCCGCCCTCGGGAGTTTTAAGGCGCGTGTCCAGCTCGATGCTGCCCGTTTGATACACCATAAACATGGGGCAGCCGTCAGCCTGGACGCGGCGATCAAATACTTCCAACACCGCTTTCTGAGACCTGAATTCGGTGCTGAAAAGGGAGTTCAACCTCTTGGCCCGGCGCATCTGGATGGCTTTCCAAATCATCACCGTCCAGGCGACAATTGAAAACACCACGAGACAACCGATGATGACCTTGGCTTCAGGAGTCGCCTGGTCCCAGATGTAGACCATCTCGTACTGTTCGGACCGGGCGGCTGCGACGGCAGCAAAAAAAATAGGCACATTCATTCCATCACGATCTTTCTCCGCAACTTTGGTCGTGAGGAACCGACGGGCCTGGCGGAAGTCGCTCTAACAAAAACGGACCTTTGCCGGTTTCGCGAACCGGCGCTACCGTTTCTAACATTGCGCTGAGTAAATGCAAAAGCTTTTTTTGGTAAAAATGTTACGGGAATTTTCTCTCCCTTGTCGAGCAGCCTTTGCATTTTCTCTTGCGCTCGGCCTCCGCTTGAAATCTGCTCTGCCCATAACACCGGAAAAATGACCACGGATGGACACGGATTTTTGGAAGAGATTTAAAACGTGCCCTCACCCCGCCCCTCTCCCATCCGATGGGAGAGGGAGAACGGTTCAATGCGTTGGTTGCAAACCATGGCGTCATTCAATCGAAATCGTACGATACTGTTCCCTCTCCCGTCGGACGGGAGAGGGTTAGGGTGAGGGCTGCTTTTGGCCCTCAAAATCCAGGTTCATCCGTGTCCATCCGTGGTACATAAAAAAACATGTTCTTATCCGGCCTATTTCGACGAAAAACTCTCGATGCAATCGATCGGGAAACCATCGAGCCACGGCTCCAGCTCAAACGCGTGCTCGGACCCGTCCATCTGACGTTGCTCGGCGTCGGCGCGATCGTCGGCGCTGGCATTTTCTCCACGGTCGGCACGGCTGCTGCCGGAGGAGCCGCTCATACCGGGGCCGGACCGGCCCTCGTGCTGTCCTTTATCATGGTCGCCATCGCGTGCAGCTTCGCCGCGCTGTGCTATTCGGAATTCGCCGCCATGGTCCCTGTCTCGGGCTCCGCTTACACTTACGCCTACGCCACCCTCGGCGAACTCATCGCCTGGATCATCGGCTGGGACCTCATCCTCGAATACGCCGTCGGCAATGTCGCCGTCGCGATTTCATGGTCCGATTACTTTCAAAGTCTCCTCTCCGGATTTCACGTACACTGGCCAACGTGGCTGGGCACGGACCTGCGCTCGGCCATGCAGGCAGCGCGACAGGTCGCCGAAGCCAAAGCCGCCGGCCTGGACCTGGGCAAACTCGGTGATGCTGTGCTGCGCGGCAACCAGGCGCTCAGCGAAGCCCCACGCCTTCTCGGGTTGCCGATCGTTTTCAATTTGCCCGCCGTGCTGATCGTGGCGCTGATTACGTGGGTCCTCGTCATCGGCATCCGGGAAAGCGCCCGGTTCAACTCAGCCATGGTGCTGCTGAAACTCGCGATTATCGGGCTGTTCCTGGCCGTGGGCGCCTGCTATGTCAAACCGGAGAACTGGGCCCCCTTCGCGCCAAATGGATTCGGGGGCATCTCAAGCGCCGCAGCCAGCATTTTTTTCGCGTATATAGGTTTTGACGCAGTCTCCACCGCGGCCGAGGAAACCCGGAACCCGCAACGCGACATGCCGATCGGCATCATCGCCAGCCTGGTGATATGCACGATTTTGTACATCGCCGTCGCGCTGGTGCTCACGGGCATGGTTCCCTGGAAACAATTCAGCGACGTGGCCGATCCTCTGGCCAAGGCTTTCTCGCTGCGCGGAATGAACTGGACGGCGGGAATTATTTCCTTCGGGGCCGTCTTCGCCACGACTTCCGTGCTCCTGGTCTTTCAATTGGGCCAGCCCCGGATTTTGTTTTCCATGGCGCGCGACGGCCTGCTCCCACCCTGGGCCGCAAAAATTCATCCGCGATACCGGACGCCCCACATCACCACGATCCTGACGGGCGTGTTTGTCGGCGCCTTTGCCGCGGTGACGAACATCAACGAAGTGGTGGACCTCTGCAACATCGGCACCCTGTTCGCCTTCATCCTGGTCGCAGCCGGAATCCTGATCCTGAGGCGAACGGATCCAAACCGGCCGCGGCCTTTCCGCACCCCGTTTGTGCCCTGGGTGCCCGTGCTGGCAATTCTGACGTGCGGCTATTTGATGTGGAAACAACCCAGGATCACCTGGTGGCGGTTCTTCATCTGGCTCGCCGTCGGGTTGGTGTTCTACTTTGCGTACGGAAAAAAACGAAGCCGATTGAATTCAACCACGGATGAACATGGATAACTCCCTCAAGTCAGTGAGTCAGTGAATCAGTGAGTCAATGAATGAGAGAGGGTTGTCAGT
>DASRKU010000020.1:0-5412 GCA_035648815.1 Verrucomicrobiia bacterium
GGCCATTTGCCGCCACCGATACCGCCGAGGAACCCATCTCGCCGGAAACCCCCTGGCGATTCATCGTGTAGGCAAGCATTCCGACAATCACTCCGAGCGTCAGGAAAGGCATTGTCGGCAGCCCGGGCACAATCGCCAGGACCACCATCATCCCCGACAAAATCGTCAGCGCTCTCGGATAAAACAACAACTGACGCCCCAATTCGCGCCCCAGATCGTTGCGCGAGGTGGCGCGAGTGATGAGCACGCCCGCCGCCGTAGAAGTGATCAGCGCCGGAATTTGCGAAACCAGCCCGTCACCGATCGAGAGGATGGTAAATCGCTGGAGCGCTTCCCCCATCGTCATCCCTTTCTGCAGGACGCCGATGGCGAAGCCGCCGACGATATTGATGAGCGTGATCAGGATGGCGGCGATGGCGTCGCCGCGGACGAATTTGCTGGCGCCGTCCATTGCCCCGTAGAAATCGGATTCCTCTTCGAGGGATCGGCGGCGATTGCGGGCTTCTGTTTCAGTGATGAGTCCGGCGTTGAGTTCGGCGTCGATGGCCATTTGTTTGCCGGGCAGGGCATCGAGTGTGAACCGGGCGGCGACTTCGGCGATGCGTCCGGCGCCTTTGGTGATGACGATGAAGTTGATCAGCACGAGGATCAGGAAGACGACCATACCGACCACGTAATTGCCGCGGACGACGAAGCTGCCGAAGGCCTGGATGATATGCCCGGCGTAGCCGTCGAGAAGGATCAGGCGTGTGGACGCCACGTTGAGCGAAAGCCGGTACAAGGTGATAAAGAGCAGCAGTGTCGGGAACCCGGTAAATTCCGCCGGTTTGCGGAGGTAAAGAATGACCAGCAGGGTGAGCAGAGAAAGGGCGATGCTCAGTGTCAGCAGAAGGTCGAGTATTACGGGCGCGACCGGCAGGATCAGCAGCAAAATCGTGCCGAACAATCCCACGACGAGCCATAAATCGCCGTAACGAAAGAGCTTTCGCAATCTATCGCTTAGTTCACCCATGAGAAGCAGTCACAATCTGGTTTTGTTCGGTGTAATAGCGGTAACGGTTGACGCGGTAAACCCATGCCAGGACTTCGGCGACCGCCGCGTAGAGCGAAGCAGGAATCTCGCCACCAACTTTCGAGTGCTTGAAGAGCATCCGTGCCAGCGGCTTGTTTTCAATGATCGGGACATTGTGCGAACGGGCGATTTCCCGGATCCTCTCCGCTGTCAGCCGAATCCCCTTCGCAACCACGCGGGGAGCGCGCATTGCTTTCCTGTCATACCGAAGCGCCACCGCGATATGCGTCGGGTTGGTCACCACCACATCGGCCGTCGTCACGTCGGCCATCATTTTCTTCTGGCTGATATTCCGTCGGCGGCGGCGCATATTCTTCATTTTCGGATTGCCCTCGCTGTTCTTCATATCGTCCTTCACCTCCTGCTTGGTCATCATCATCTCGCGCTGATTGCGATACCATTGGTAGGCGTAATCGGCGGCGGCAATCACCAGAAGCGCGACACTGACCCGGATGAAAATGTGCATGCTGGTCTCGGCCAGAAACGACGCCACGCGCGCAATGCCGACGGACGTGGTGAAGATCGGGTCGTTGAGAATGCCGAGGACTTCCGAATAGGTGAGCAGGAGAATGGCCACCAACTTCGCCATCGATACCGCCGTTGGGGCGATCATTTTGACTGAAAAAATCTTTTTGAAACCTTCCACCGGGTTGAGCCGGTTCCAATCCGGGGTCAGCGCTTCGGAAGCGGTGTTGAACCGGTTTTGAACGGCGCCGGCCAGCAGGCCGCCCAGGACGGTGGCGATCAGAACCGGGAACACGCATTGGAGCAAAACCCAGGAGCCCGTTACCGCGTAAGCCTGGAGGCAGTCGGGGGTGATCGGGGTATCATGAAGATGGCTCAGGGAGAAGACCATGGCCCCGACGAGCTGTTTCCAGATATCATGTCCTGCAAAGGACAGTGCGGCGACTCCGGCCAGCAGCACGGCGGCGGTCTGCACTTCAGGGCTTCGCGCAATCTGACCCTTGCTGAGGGCTTCCTCCAGCTTGCGCGGTGTCGGTTGCTCTGTTTTTTCGCCAAGCTGTTCGCTCATGGGTTCATCCTCCCATCAACTGCGCGAGCGTCAGCAAATCGTCCGGGAGCCGGTGCAGGTAATTGAGCACGTGCTGGGCGGTCAATTGGAGCGTGAACCCAAACACCGCCAGGCCGCCGATGATCCGGAAGGAAAAGCTCAGGATGAAAACGTTCATCTGGGGAACGGCCCGGCTTAACACGGCGAAGACCAGCGTCACGACGAACGACACGGCCAGCACGGGGGCGGCAATTTGCATGGCGACGACGAATATTTTGGCGGTATGCCCCACGACCATGGAGAACAAGGCTCCATTCAGGTGGGCGCCACCCATGGGAAGCACAAGGTAAGTGCGTTCAAATCCGACGAGCACCCAATGATGCAGGTCCAGCGTCAACATGACCACGGCGGCCAGAAAGAACAGGATGGTCCCGGGCACTGGCGAGTTCTGCCCGGAAGCAGGATCGAGAATACTCGCCATGTTCAGCCCCAATTCGCTGGCGATGATGTTGCCGGCCATATCGGCGGCATAAAACACCATGCGGGCCATGAACCCGAGGAGCAGCCCGATGCTGACTTCCTGGATCATGACGCCCAAAAGGCCTGGAAAATCCAGGTGGCCGAGCGGAAAGGGCGCGAGGATTGGAGCCAGCAAGAGCGATGTCAGGGCCGCGAGGGCGACCCGCATCGTCACGGGAAAATTCGTCGCGGAAAAGAATGGCAGGACCAGCAGGAACGCTCCGATGCGCAGGAACACCAACAGCCAGTTGTAATAATTTGGTTCCATGTCATTTCAAGCATGCGCCGGAACCCCTCACTGGACCATTTGCGGAATCTTTTCGATAATCGCCGTGGTGAACTCCGCCAGGGACCGCACCAGCCACGGCAGGCACAAGAGCAGGATTCCAAGGACCGCAAGCGCTTTGGGAACAAACGCCAGTGTTTGCTCGTGGATGCTCGTCACCGCCTGAAACAGGCTGACGGCCAGGCCAACAACCATCGCGGTCACCAGGAATGGCGCCGACAACGCCAGCGCCTCAATCATGAGGTTTTTCAACAGTTCAGTGGCAAATTCCGGATTCATACATCAGTTTCTCTCTACATTCCAAAGCTGCGGACCAGGGAACGAACGACCAGCTCCCAGCCATCCACCAGCACGAACAAGAGCAGTTTTAAAGGAAGGGAAAATGTTGTCGGCGGCATCATCATCATTCCCATGCTCATCAGCACCGTGGCCACGACCAGATCGATCAGGATGAATGGCACAAATATGAGGAAACCCATCTGGAAGGCGGTTCGCAGCTCGCTGATGATGAAACCGGGAATGACGATGCGCAGGGGCAAATCATCGGGGGCAGTAGGCTGGAGCTTCGCCATGGCCGCGAAAAGTTCCACATCCTTGGGCCGCGCCTGCTTCAGCATGAACGTCCGAATATGGCCGGAGGCGCGGTTGAGGGCTTCGGGCCCGGCAATCTGGTGGGCCTGATAGGGCGCCAGGGCGTCGCGGCTGATATTTTCATAAACCGGCGCCATGACGAAGTAAGTGATGAACAGGGACAGCCCGATGATGATTTGGTTGGCGGGAGCGCCCTGCAACTGCAGCGCCGTGCGGACAAACGACAGGACGATCACCACCCGCGTGAAGCAGGTCATCAGGAGCAAAATGGCCGGCGCGAGCGAAAGAAGCGTCAGGATGAAAAGAACTTTAACGGCCGAATCGACGTCCTGCGTGCCGTTGTTGCCGCCGAGCGTGATTTGAACGGGGCCGAAGCCGGTGACGGAATTTGTCTGGGCCGAGGCGTGAGAGCACAGCAGCAGGCTCAGGATGAGCAGAAGTCCGGGAAGGGCCCGGCGCAGGCCTCCTTTTGGCGCGCTACCGCAGCTTCGCGACGGCGCCGTTGCGGAGAACAAAAGGTGCGCCCGGTTCATTTGCCTTTCAACACGCGGCTCAGCGTTTGGCCAAAGGAGGATTCCGCGACACTGTTGGTTTGCGCGGGGAGCTGGACGCCATTTTCAAGCTGGCTGACGAGATGGACGCCCGCGGGAGAGGAAGCGATCAGAAATCGTTCCTCCTCATAACCGACGACATAGAGAGCGTGGCGTCCTCCCAGTGAGCGCACTTCGAGAACATTCAATTTGGGAGCCCGTCCACGCTGAATCACCAGCCGCTGCCAATTGCGGAACAGCCAGACGCCGCCCAGGAAAATGGCCAGCACGACCGCGAGGGCTCCCATCACACGCAGGAGCGAGAGCCCGGCGTCGGGAAGAGGCGTGGAGGACAAAGCGTTCATGTTGCCGGCGCGCCGCTGCCGATCACATCGGTGATTTTGACGCCAAACCGGTCCTCGACGACGACGACTTCGCCGCGGGCGATCAGCTTGCCGTTGACGCTCAATTCCACCGGGGCGTCGGCGGGCTTGTCCAACTGCACGACCGACCCGATATTGAGATGGAGGACTTCTCTCATCGGCAACTGGCAACTGCCCAGTTCGATCGTGAGGCTGACGGGCACGTCCAGGACGAGGTTGAGATTGGGATTTTCAGCGGTGGCGTTCATGAGGGTATTTTAACTGGGAGCGGGGCCGGTCAGTTCAACGGCCCATTTGCCGGACCGCATGCCCGGACGGCCGAGAAATTTGGGAAGGTGGCTGAATCGCAATTGGAC
Source organism: Verrucomicrobiia bacterium (assembly GCA_035648815.1). GTDB lineage: Bacteria > Verrucomicrobiota > Verrucomicrobiia > Limisphaerales > BOG-1460 > DASRKU01. The sequence continues at coordinate 4,750 of DASRKU010000020.1, forward strand.
TTGCGCGGCGCACCTCGGATCAAGCATCAGAACGTCGCCGGCCTGCAGCCGTGCAACCTCACCGGCTGATAATTTCAATCCCTGCCACTCGGCGACGACGGGAACGGTGACATCGTTGAATTCGGAATTCCACCTGGGCTTGGAGCTTTTGGCCGCAGCGGCCTCGGCCTCCGGCAGTCCCGCCGGGCAAAGCAGGCGCACGAGCGGTTCCACTGTCGCATAGGGAAAAACGAGCTGGATGGGTTCGGATTGTTCGCTGAACCCGGCATTCAGCGTCAGCACGAGCATGGCTGTCTCGGGACTCGCCGTCTGCAGGTAGCGGCTGTTGTTTTCATGCCCGAGCAACGAAGGCCGCAGGTCCCGCATTTCGGGCCAGTGATTGCACCATTCGCTCGTGAGCAGCAAAGCCACCTGGTCGATCAACGCGATCTCGATTTCGCTCAGGTCGCGGCTGATTTCGGACATCTGGCCCGGACCGCCCAGCAGCCGGTCCACCAGGCTCAAACCCAGCCGCGGGGGAATCACCAGCAGCCCGGTGCCTTTGAGCGGATCGGTTTTAAAAAGGGTGATGTGCGTCGGGCTGGGGAGGTTTTCGATGAAATTTTGATAACCGACAATCTGGAGTTTGCCGAGTTGGACGGCGAATTCCACCCGCAGGAATAT
>DASRKU010000021.1:0-5462 GCA_035648815.1 Verrucomicrobiia bacterium
TCATTTTTCCGTTTCATTTTGGACCGCCAGGGAGAGGCAATGGTTCCGGTCGCCCTACGGGCTCCCTCCACCATTGCCTCTCCCTCCACCTTGTAGCGTAATTCAAACCTGCTTTGAGGTCACGAACTCAGAAACGGCGGGGTGCAACGCTGGCTGAAGCTCCTTTCGTGAGGGGGTAAGACCGGGCCAGCAGGGTCGCACTGCGTGCGTCCGGCTGCGCGTAGCGTAGCCCTACCAATGCTTGAAATCCTCGAAATCCGCGATCACCCTTGATGCCTGCTTCCAATAACAAGCCTTGGCGGGGATGATATAGCGGATCCCCCCATGCGGATCCGCGTCCTTCGGCTGCCCGGCGAAGCCACCCGCGAGGGCGGCGATTTCTTGTTTTCGGCGCGCAAATAGGAATCAGACTTATTTTCGATTCTTGCTATTTATGAAAATAGCAGTGTATGCTTGTTTTCAGCGTCGAAAACAACCGGTGAGTAAACCAACCATCATCCCGGGCAAAAGGGTGTCGCTAGGGGCTTACTCTGCCTTCGTGCCTGCGCCATTGCCCCCCAAGCTGGAGTGGACACCCCGGCTCATCCGCGTTCTGTCGGATGCCGATCGGCTGATTGGAAAGTTGGCGGGTGAAGGTGGACGACTGCCCAATCCCCACGTTCTGATGCGTCCGTTTGTGCGGCGCGAGGCCGTTCTATCGAGCAAGATTGAGGGGACGCAAGCCACACTCGGTGAGTTGCTGGCGGCGGAGGCAGGAGCAGTGGTGAAGCGCAGCCCCGAGGATCTCAGGGAAGTCGGCAACTACGTTGTGGCTCTGGAACACGGCATTTCACGGCTCAAAGATTTGCCGCTGTGTGTCCGGATTGTTCGGGAACTGCACGAGAAGCTGATGAACGGGGTCAGGGGACACCAGGCGACTCCCGGACATTTCCGCAAGATACAAAACTGGATCGGCAGGCCCGGAAGCACACCGGCAACAGCCTCATTCGTTCCGCCGCCACCTGATGGCGTGGAGTCCTGTTTGGCAGCCTGGGAGAGGTTTCTGCACGAATCGGAATTGCCGCCGTTGGTCACGATCGCCCTGGCCCATTACCAGTTTGAGGCGATTCATCCGTTTCTGGACGGAAACGGGCGGGTTGGGCGTTTGCTGATCACGTTATTTTTGGTCGAACGCGGAATTCTGCCAACACCGCTGCTCTATCTGTCTGCCTTCTTTGAGGCGTCGCGACGGGAGTATTACGATGGATTGAAGGGCGTTAGCGAACGTGCAGAATGGCACGATTGGCTTGAATATTTCTTGCTGGGAGTTGCTCGGATGTCGGAAGACGCTTTGAATCGCGCGGCGCGGATGAATGCACAGCTTGCCAAATGGCAAAAGCAAGTGGCAGGCGAATCCACCAATGCGCCTTTGCGTGTGGTTGAATTGCTGGCATCCAATCCGTTTATCACCGTCACCGGGGTCGCCGAAAAGTTGGGCGTTGCCTTCACCACGGCGCAACGGGCGATTGAGCGGTTGGAGCGTGGCGGAATCGTAAAGCCGGCAAGCGACGCCAGGCGGAACCGCGTTTATTGCGCGCGAGCGCTGCTGGAGATTCTCGAAGAGCCGGCGCATTTGACACCCGCAGGAGCGCATTAATTATCTCCGCTACGGTTGATTTCAAAACGTTCGGGAGCGGAACTAGCCTTGCGCCGTCTCCAGCCTTCGATCCAGATGGAAATGACGGATCACTTCATTGCCTATCAACCGGGCGGCCGCCTCGCAACCAATCCGATCCGTGTTCACGATCAGGTGGTAAAGTGTCGGATCGTCTATGTCCTTGTGAAATTGATCCTTGAGATAGCGCCTCCGCCCCTTGTCTTGTTTTTCAATGAATTTGAGCGCGCCCTGGCGCCCGAGGTCCTGCGCCTGTTGAACGCGTTCGATTCTCTTTTCCAGCGAGCCCACCAGGCGCGCATGAAACACGTTTTCCAGCTTGCTGGTAATGACGCTGGCGCCCCGGCCCACCAGGATCACACGGCCCATCTGCGCAAGATGCAGGATGGTTTCCACAGTTTGTTGCACGAGCGTCCACGAGGAAGGATGAAGTCCCAGCAACTCCTCGACGATGTCCGTCACCATGGATTTGTGGCTTTCGGGTGCGAACTCGGCGATGCGTTTGGGCAGGTGATGGTCCTCCAGGACTTTTTCCATCAAGTTCTTGTCGAACACGGTCCAGTGGCAGTGCCCCGGACAGTGTCCTTGCATGAATTCCGCCAATCCAGCCGCTACGATTTCTCCGCCTGAACCTGTCATGCGGGAAATAGTGATTGCTGGTTCCATCGAGGGTTCAGCCTGGTGAGCCAAACCTTGAGGATTCAAATGGCAATTGATGAATGCCAGACATTCTTCGTATCCAATATTTTTACACATACCCGGCTCCAGTTTGGTTGGCCTGGATCCGAACAGGCATGATTGGATGCGGCCTGCGCCCGGCCTCGGCTTTAATCCGTTCAACTGCTTTTGCCGCTTATGTCTGTCCAGACACCAGCCGCTCAACCGAGGCCTATTAGAAAGATAATCCACATTGTCAATGTTTCAACAGTACAACTTCTTTTTAAAAATGCGTCATTCCCGCGCTGTGCTCTCTGAGGACTCCGTGGCTTTCAGCTTTCTTTCTTAGCCACAGAGATCGTAGAGGTCACAGAGAAATCCCCGCCCAGCGCAGCAGGCGCGGCATCTTCCGGCCATGGCTAATACCCAGACTCAAATCTGAGGCAATGATTCTCCCGAATATACCACCCCTCCGGGGTTGGCGGTTTGTTGATTCGGGATTCTACAAATATGCCACGCCTATGGCGTTGAAGACCGGTGAGCGCCGTGGGCGCGGGATATTTGTAGCGTCGTCAGGCGCGAACTATTCCGCGAAGACATGCGACTGCGAACCCGGCCATCATTCAGCACTGAACTTCCTTGTGGCGATGCACGACAGAACCTGGCCATGACCACGCGGACGTCACACCCGCAAGGCTTGGGGATACCCCTTATAGACTTGCCCCGCGTCAGGCGTAGTCTCTGAGGCAGTTCAAACAACCATTACCAACATGAAAAAAACCATCCTCCTTTGCGTCCTCATCGCCCCACTTTTGTCGTTGACCGGCTGCGGCACTGACAAGGGCACCCACACTTCGAGCACCACCACAGAACAAACCACCGTGCCGGCGCCCGTCACTACGACGACCACGGATACACAAAGCAAATAAGGTCCGGTTTTATATTTGTGTGCGCGGGGTTGACGTTGAGATTCCCATCGGAGTTTCATCGTTCACCCTGGCGGACGCGCAGACTTTTGATCCTGATCAATTCGCCGAATATGCCCCCCCTCCGGAGTTGAAGATTTACGGTTTTGGGATTCCACAACTGGGCCATGCCTACGGCGTTGTGGAATGGTGAGCGTGCGAGAATGGCAAGCCCTGGCGCGCCGGGGGGAAATCCCCCACGATCAACCCCGTTCTGACAGGCACAGTTTCCCAGCTTATGATCACTAAGTGCTGCCTTCAGCGCAGTCAGCAACAGGACTGCCCAGGCAACGGTTACGAAAAGCCTCTCCATGACCACTCCTTTCGTCGGGAGCGTTGCCGGCCCCTCAAGCCGTCAGACGCGAAGCACCCTCCATGTGGCGGGCAAACTCATCGCCACAGTTGCCGGATCGTCCAACCGCCTGATGCGAATCGCCGCCCATCCGATCGGGGCGTCACTGTGCCTGGCGCTTGGATACATGGTCCTTTGCAGCGCGTATATTATTCTTTCCAGTCGAGTCGCGGCGAGCGCGGCGTTGTCCGTGCAACAGTTGCGCAATCTGGAATTGCTCAAGGGACTCGCATTTGTGCTCATCACCGGTGCGGGGTATTTCGTGTTCGCTTCGCTCCTGCTCAAGCGGATCGCCGCACAGCAGCAGCATCTCGCCCTGATCTTTCAGGGAGTTTCAGATTGCCTGTTTCTTCTTCAGGTCGAAGCCGGCGATTGCTATCGATTTGTTTGTGTCAACGCCTCGTTTCTGAAGGTGACCGGCCTCACCCGGGAACAAGTGGATGGCAGACGGATTGAGGAAGTCCTGCCGGAGGCGTCCCTTGCCCTGGTGAAGGGCAAATATCGGGAAGCCATTGGCGGGCGCAAAGCCGTAAGCTGGGAGGAGAGCGTCAGCTACCCCGCGGGCAAGCGCGTGGGGGAACTGACTGTGACACCGTTGACCGACAGGAACGGAACGATCAATCAGCTTGCAGGCGTGATTCGCGACATCACCGAGCGCGCGCTTGCCGCTCAACGAAGCGAGGCCTATGGTCGCAAACTCCAAACTCTTTCCCGCCGTCTGGTGGAAGCGCAAGAGACCGAACGCCGGCACATTTCCCGCGAGCTCCACGATGAAATCGGCCAGGCGCTTACGGTAGCGCAACTGAACCTGCAGGCTGTGCTGCAGAGTCCGGGTGGCGAGGCCATGGCCCGGCGTTTGGCGGAGAGCCTTGATGCCGTTGAACGCGTGCTGGAACAAGTGCATGACATCTCGCTGAACTTGCGGCCCTCCATGCTGGACGATTTGGGGCTGGAACCGGCGTTGAGATGGTACACCAACCGGCAGGCGGCGCTTGCGGGGTTGACTGCGGAGTTTGCCACAGAAGCGTTGGAGCGCCGGCTGGATCCGGCCATCGAGACCGAGTGTTTCCGCATTGCACAGGAAGCGCTGACCAACGTCGTTCGCCATGCCCAGGCACATAAGGTGACTGTTGAACTGCATACCAGCGAGGGACGTCTTCACCTGGGTGTGCACGATGATGGTGTTGGGTTTGAGGTTGCCGCAGTCCGGGAACAAGCCGTCCGCGGCGCCAGCCTGGGCTTGTTAAGCATGGAAGAGCGGGCGGCGCTGGCAGGAGGCGGGCTCGAATTCAAGTCCAGTCCTGGACAAGGCACCGATGTTCACGCCTGGTTCCCCTTGAAGTGGCAGATGCCGGTTTCCGGACCTGAAAGCCAATGATCAGCCCTGACAAACCCGTTCGCGTCCTGCTGGCCGATGATCATACCCTCGTGCGCGCGGGCATTCGGGCATTGCTGGAAAAATTGCCAGGCGTGGAGGTGGTGGGCGAAGCCGGCGACGGTCGCGAGGTTCTCAAACTCGTCGGGACGCATCGGCCTGACGTGGTTTTGATGGACATCGGCATGCCCGGCCTGAATGGCCTGGAAGCCGCGGGGCGCCTTGCCAAAGAATTTCCCGACGTGCGGGTGATCATCCTCTCCATGCACCACAACGAGGAATACGTCTGGCGGGCGCTCAAGGCGGGCGCGGCCGGATACCTGCTCAAGAAGGCGGCGACGGTCGAATTAGCCGCTGCCCTGCAACGGGTGGGGAAGGGGGAGATCTATCTCAGCCAGGAAATCTCCACCCGGCTGCACAAGAGCTTTGCGTTGGACGGGATCGCAAACCAGAAAAGCC
>DASRKU010000022.1:0-9809 GCA_035648815.1 Verrucomicrobiia bacterium
CTGCACAACGCCTATGCGCGGCGAGCGGCCAATGAGGCCAGCGCGCTGGCCTGGGTGACACCCTATCCGTTGCTGGTGTTTCCGACGTTGTTCGAGGAAAAACTCACGCTGGCCGTGCTGCATGCGGAACGGCAAGAGGCAATTCGTCAGCGCAGCCTTGAGCTGCTCGCCGTATGACCACGGCCATTAGCCATCGGGTGATTCTTCAGCCGGGGAATCGTTTGCACGAGCCGCGCGCCCGTCGAGCGCCCGCTTGTGCAAACGGTTCCTCGCGCTGAAGGACGCCATCGGCCAGTGCCGCTCTGCGCGCGGCCACGTTCCTGGTGCGGATTGGCATTTCCGCGTTGATGATCCAACGCGGACGCACGATTTGGATTAAATTGCGCTATGGTTTGCAGCGAACGCGTGAACCCATTCTCCCTCTCCCATCCGCCTTCGCTAAAGCTACGGCGGACAGGTCGGATGGGAGAGGGCCGGGGTGAGGGTCTTGATTCCGTTTCGGATTATTTTTGATTTGGGCAACACGCCCTTGGCCTTGGACCCTGATATTTTTCGTTTCGCGGCTTGACGCAGCGGGGCTGAGTTTCCATATTGCCAATCCCTAGCCGGTGGATTGAAAGTTGATACTAAGTGTCGTATGGCGAAGCAGAAGGCCCGAACGTCCGCGAAGACCAGCGCGAGAAAGCCAAGAGAGACTTCCCACACCGGAGAACCGCTAGAAACCGATCCGATGTCCGCCGGAAAGAAGCAGGACGCGCTGTCCGAAGCTTCGCTGATGGCAGCCAATGGAGCCGCTTCCGGGTTGTTCCCCCTGGCCGCGTTAGGCACCGCCAACCGCAGCAGCGAGATCGCCGAGAAGATCAAGGAACTGGTGCGCCTGGCCCAGGAGCAGGGCTATCTCACCTACGGTGACATCAATGACGCTCTGCCCGATAATGTCATTACTTCCGAGGAACTGGACGACGTCTACACCAAGCTCCGCGGCCTGGAGGTTGAAATCGTCGATCAAGCCGAAGTCGACCGGATCAAGCAGGCGGACCAGGAGGAGGAGGAAGACAAGACCCGGCTGGATATTCTGGATGACCCTGTTCGGATGTATTTGAAGCAGATGGGGCAGGTGCCGTTGCTGACGCGGGAACAGGAGGTGGAGATTTCCAAACGGATTGAAGACGCGGAGCTGGAAGCGACGCGGATCATCTACAGCCTGGGTTTTGCGGCAAAGGAACACATTGCGCTGGCTGAAAAACTCAGCTCCGAGCCTCCCAAGGAGCGGTTCGATCGGGTGATTCTTGAAAAGAAGATCGACAGCCGGGACGAGCATCTGAAGGAATTGCGCAAGCTGATTCGGCAGGTGCGGGAGATCGATGCCGAAATGGACCAGAAGTACGCCGCGTGGGACAAGGCCGAGCTGGGCGCCAAACGCGAGAAGCTGTACGCCGTCTTCAAGAAAGCCGACCACAAGCTTCAAAAGGTTTTCGACAAGTTTTCCTACAAACAACGCGTCATCGAGGAAATGGCGCTCGTGGCCGAAAACATCCACGACAAATTCCACATGAGCCTGCGTTTGATGGACGAATCGTCTGCCGACCGCAAACCGCTGCAGCAGGCCTCCGAGTCGGAAAAGCGAAAGATCAAGGCCCTGGAGGAGTTCGTTCGGATGCCTTGCCAGCAGTTTTTGACCACGTTCGGACAGTTGAAATATTATGCCGGCAAAGCGCTTCAGGCGAAAACAGAGATGGTCGAAGCCAATCTTCGCCTGGTCATTTCCATTGCCAAGAAATACACCAATCGCGGGCTGTCGTTCCTGGACCTGATCCAGGAAGGGAACATGGGCCTCATGAAGGCGGTGGAAAAATTCGAGTATCGCCGCGGCTACAAATTTTCCACGTACGCCACCTGGTGGATCCGCCAGGCCATCACCCGCTCCATCGCCGACCAGGCGCGCACCATCCGCATCCCGGTGCACATGATCGAGACGATCAACAAGCTGATGCGGGTGCAGAAGCGGCTCCTGCAGGATTTCGGGCGCGAACCGACCCCGGAGGAAATCGCCGATGAGCTGCAATTGCCGGTGGACCGGGTCCGGGCGGTGTTGAAGATGGCGCAGCAGCCCATCTCGCTGCAATCGCCGGTGGGTGACAGTGAAGACACCAGTTTTGGGGATTTTATTGAGGATAAGTCGACTGAAAGCCCCTCGGACATGACCAGCTTCAGCTTGTTAAAGGACAAGCTCACCGACGTGCTGTCCAGTCTTTCGGAACGGGAGCGCAAGGTTCTCGAACTCCGCTTCGGGCTGGGCGACGGCTATTCACGCACGCTGGAGGAAGTGGGAAAACAATTCAAAGTGACACGCGAGCGGATCCGGCAAATCGAAGCCAAGGCCCTGCGCAAGATGCGCCATCCCACTCGAATCCGGCAGCTCCATGGTTTCCTGGAAGTTGAAGATCCGGATTGAGCCGCAACCCGGTCAGGCCTTGGGCGCGTAAACTTGCACTGCCGCGAGCAGGTCCGACAGCGAATCGGTCTTCTTCATAAACCCACTGGCTCCCTTGGCCATCGCCTGGTCCAGCAAGTCGTCCTCCGCCAAACCCGTAAACATCACCACGGGCAACTTGGGAAAATTGGCGCGAAAATATCCCAACAACTCCAGCCCGTTCTCACCCGCAAGGTTAATGTCCAGAATCGTCAGATCATATAATCCCTGGTCAGCCAGGGCCATGGCCTCATGCGCGGTGCGCGCTGCGGTGATGTCATACCCCTTGTCACGGAAAAAAACCGAAAGCATTTCCAGTATCGCGGCTTCATCGTCCACAAACAGGATCCGCCGATTCATGGCTACGCTTTTACCATGCCCCCACTGGAATGCAAGCAGAAGGGAGATAAAGTGCTTGGTGCGTTCTCCCGGTTCACCTAGTCTGCAGCCATGGTCCATGTCGGCATTGGCTACGATATCCATCCGCTCGTCACGGGCCGAAAGCTCATCCTGGGCGGAGTTGAATTTGCCCATCACAAAGGGCTCGACGGCCACTCCGACGCAGACGTTTTGATGCACGCCATTTGTGACGCAATCCTGGGTGCGCTCGGCGAAGCCGATATCGGCCACTTTTTTCCCAATACCGACCCGCGATGGAAAGGATCGCCCAGCCGCGTGTTCCTGGAGGAAGCAGCCCGCCAGGTCGCATCGCGTCACGGTAAAATCGTCAATGTGGACGCAACGATCATCGCCCAGGCCCCGAAGATTTATCCGCACGTTGCCGACATGAAACTTCGCATCTCCAGCGCGCTGGGAGTTGAGCCACGCCGGATCGGGATCAAGGCCACGACAAACGAAGGGCTGGGCGCCATCGGACGCGAGGAAGGCATCGCGGCGATGGCCATTGCCAGCCTGGATTTGCCGCAGTGAAGAGCCGGAAGCAAGGAACCCCCGAGGCCGCGCACATTCGCTCGCGCCGGCATTGACTCATCCCCGGCGCCGGACACATTCAATCATGCCTAAAGCGGAGATTAGTTGGAAGCGGGTGACCGAAGAGGGAGTCAAAATCCAGGTCTATGCCCAGCACGTGAGCGGCGGATGGCGGTTTTTTGCCCGGGAACGCCGGTTCGATTGCTGGCAGCCGATCCCCGAACCGCCGCTGGAGGATTGGTTCGAATTGCTCGATGCGGTCCGGCGCCTCGTCAACCGGCGCCGCCTGCAACCTGACGACGAGGCGCGCGTGCGCCGGAGAATTCGCGAGCGTTTCCCGGATGCGAAAATTCCCGTCCAGGAAGGTTATTAAGAACCCCTTTTTCGTGTGGTTCGTGGTTCTCCTCGGTTTCGTGGTTCTCCTCGATCGGCATCAGCAAGGTGGATTCCTTGTGTGGGGCCTCGTGTGTTTCGGGCTTTCATTCTCATCCCCAAGTCGGGCCCGAAGCATGTCTTCCTGTTCAGCGATTATCGACCGCAGGCACTCTCCCAATTTTTTCAAATCGACCGGCTTCTTAAAAAACCGCGCGGGTTTATTGCCTGCTTTCTTGTTTCGCATGATCATCCCGTCCAGGGCGCTGACAACAATCACCGGAACATCCGCAGTGGAAGGCTGCGATTGGAGTATCTCGAAAACCGAACCTCCGTCGATGTCGGGCAGCATCAAGTCGAGCAGGATAACGTCCGGCAGGATGGAGCGGGCTTCGTGCAATGCCTGGACGCCATTTTCGGCGCTGAAGACCTCGAACCCATCCAACCCCAGGTTGTATTCGGCCAATTGCACGAAATCGGATTCGTCATCGACGACAAGGATTTTTGCCTTCATACCGCCGAAGCTTGACCCCGCAGTGTGGCTGAACCGGGGCGGCCAAGTTACATCTGTGTCACACATCGAGGGGCGCATTGCCTAAATGAAAAAGATAAATCTGTGGCTGACATGCTCCGCTGCTGGCATATTCGCGCAAGTCCATGACAAAACCACCGGTCATTTGCATTTCCGCCAGCGTCGAGGAAAGAGGCGCTGAGTTTAATGACTTATCCATCAGCTTATCCGAGGCGTATCCCCGGGCGGTCGCCCAGGCGGGCGGTATTCCCCTGATCCTGCCTGTCGGCAGGTCGCGCGATCTCATTGCCGAATGCGTGAGCCGGGCCGATGGCATCCTGCTGACGGGGGGCGACGACATTGAGCCGGGGCTGTATGGAAACGGGGTGCCGGCGGCATTGCGGCGCACGGTGAGCACGAGTCCGGACGGGGGTGAGCGCGATTTGCGGGAGCTGATGTTGATCGATGAAATTTTCCGGCAGCGAAAGCCGCTGCTGGCCATTTGCCGCGGGCACCAGATGCTCAACGTGGCGCTCGGGGGAACCTTGATCGTCGATATTCCGACGCAGATCCCGAACGCGCTGAATCACTGCCGCATGGATCGGCGCGGAGAAAAGGTTCATGAAGTGCGATTGACACCGGAGTCGTTACTCTCCAAGATAACGGGTGAGCGGACGCTGGGCGTGAACAGCACGCATCATCAGGCCGTGGGCCGGGTCGCGGAACCACTGCAAGCGACGGGGAGCAGTGGTGATGGAGTGGTTGAGAGCATGGAGTTAAGGCCGGAAGCAGGGAACTGGCTGCCATTCCTGCTCGCCATGCAATTTCACCCGGAACGCCTGGTGGATCGCTACGCGGAGTGCCGGGCAATCTTCCGCGCTTTCACGCAAGCCTGTACGATGCATCGCAAGAAAAAGATATGAAGGGCCACATTTTGGTTGTAGATGACGCTGCGGACATCCGCGAGCTGCTGGTCACCATTCTGCGCGACCGCCACGAAGTCACCGAGGCGGACAGCGCCGCCGCCCTCAAACACTGCTTCACTGAATCCCAACCCGACGTCGTCCTGCTGGATATCAAGCTGCCCGATGGGGACGGCCTGGAGTTGCTTCCCCAGCTCAAAAAGCAGTGGCCGGAGACAGAAGTCATCGTGCTGACGGGCAACGCGACCTTTGAGGCCGCAGTCGAAGCGACCAAGCGCGGCGCCTATCACTTTCTGAACAAGCCCTTTGATCCGCAGGGATTGCTGGTGACGGTCGAGCGCGCGCTGGAACACAAGCAACAGAACGAAGAAAACAGCACCCTGCGCCGGGCACTTTCCACAATGAGCGGAAGCGTGCCGCCCATCTTCCAAAGCCTGGTCATCCAGACTGTCGTGCGCACGGTAGAACGCATCGCGCCCAGCGACGTCTCCATCCTGATCACCGGAGAAAGCGGCACAGGCAAGGAAGTCATCGCCGACCTGATCCACGCGTTGAGCCCGCGGAGCAAAGGAAAAATCATCAAAATCAATTGCGCCGCGCTGCCGCGCGAGTTGATCGAGAGCGAACTGTTCGGCTCCGTCAAAGGCGCCTTTACCGGCGCGCACACCGACCGCGAAGGATTGTTTCGCCAGGCCGAGGGCGGAACCCTGTTGCTGGATGAAATTTCAGAAATGCCGGTCGATACCCAAAGCAAACTGCTGCGCGTCCTCCAGGACCAGGAAGTGCGTCCTGTCGGCGGCAAGACCAGCTACAAAACCAACTGCCGGATCATCGCCGCCACCAACCGCAAACCCGAAGAGGCCATCAAGGAGGGAAAACTCCGCGAAGATCTCTTCTACCGCATCAGCGCCATCTCCGTCCACCTGCCGCCCTTGCGCGAGCGCCGCGAGGACATCATGCCTCTTGCCAATTCGTTCCTGAAACGTTTCGTCGCGCAGGCCAACCGGCCCATCCGCGGCTTCACCCCCGAAGCAGTGGAACGGCTCAGCGGTTTTGAATGGCCCGGCAACGTCCGCCAATTGCAGAACGAAGTCCAACGCGCGGTCCTGCTGTGCGAGGGCGCTGAAATCGATTCCACCGATCTGTCCATCACCAATATCCAGGCCGAATCCGAAGGATCGCACGACACCAATTTCACCCTGCTGGAAGGCGTGGAACGCAATGCCATCATCCAAATGCTCCGGGAAACCGGCGGGAACAAGCTTGAAACAGCCAAGCGTTTGGGCATCGGCCGGCAGACCCTCTATAACAAGATCAAAGCCTACGGAATAGAGGTGTGAGGTGAGTCGGAGCTCTTCAATTTCAAATTTGAAATTTCAAATTCACAAAGCCGCCAACTCGCGGCGCAACAGTTCCATCAGCGGTTTTATTGATTTGCGGTCGAATTCGAACCGTCCCCCCGCCGCCTGAAACAACCGAGGCAGCACTGTAGAGCCACCGAGCCGGAGAGCGGCTTTGTACTGCCCAAGAGCTTCCGCTTTGTTCCGTTTCGAATTTGCCCAAACCTGCAGCGCGCCGAGCTGAGCGATGCCATACTCGATGTAATAAAACGGGTGAATGAAGATGTGGAGTTGCCGATGCCAGAGATGAGCGCGCGCCGCTTCGTAACCCGTCCAATCCACATCGCCGCCAAAGCGGTCCATCAGTTCCAGCCAGGCCGCCGAACGCTCGTCGCGCGAATGCCCCGGATGAGTGTAAATCCAATGCTGAAACGCATCGACCGTGGCGATCCACGGAAAAATTCCGGCAATCCCCTCCAAATGCGTCCGCCGCGCCCGGTTGGCATCGCCCGGCGAATAAAAGGTTTCAAGGTATTCATTTCCGAGCAACTCCATGCTCATGGAGGCCACTTCGCAAAATTCGATCGGCGCGCTGCGATACGCATACAAATCCTCCTCCCGCGCCGCCAGCGCGTGAAAGGCATGGCCGGCCTCATGCAGGATTGTTTCCACGTCGCGCTGCAACCCCACCGCATTCATGAAAATAAAAGGCAGCCGCGCCTCCGCCAGCGTCGATTGATACCCGCCCGGGGCTTTTCCTTTGCGATTGGCAAGGTCGAGCAGGCGCAAGTCCTGCATTTGCCGGAACCCCGAAGCGAGTTCCGGATCGAGTTGATCAAACACTGCCTGCGTGCAGGCCACCATGCGATCCACTTTGTCGAAGGGTTTCAGGGCCGGCCGATTCAGCGGGTCCACCGCCAGGTCCCAGGGCCGCAGCTTGTCGAGTTTCAACAATTGCCGGCGCTCCCTTTGCAGCTCGCCCACCACTGGCACAATTTCCGTCTCCACCGCCTCGTGGAAACGCTCGCAGTCCGCCGGCGTATAATCGAATCGACCCAGCTTGCGAAAGGCGTAATCCCGGTAATTTTCAAACCCGGCGTTCCGGGCGATCTGCTGACGCAATCCCAAGAGCTTGTCGAAAATGTCCTCGAGTTTCTCCGTTTCCTGCAATCGACGATTGGCTACCAGCTCCCACGACTCCTGCCGCAATGGACGGTCGGGTTCCTCCAGGTACCGGCCCATCTGCACCAGCGTCTTTTCCTCACCTCGAAACCGGACGGTCAATGAGCCGATGAGCTTCTGATACTGCTGGCTCAGCTTCGCCTCCTCAGTCTCCAATGGAACATTCTCCGGCCGAAACAACTCGACCTGGGCTTTGACGTCGCGGTCAAAAATGAAGTAGCGCCGGTCCGAACCGCCCTGCCGTTCCCCGACCCCGGGCAACTGCGCCCGCAACGGATGCGCCCGGTAAATTTTCGCGAGCTCAAACTGCCGCGGCTTGAGCCGAGGCTCGATTTCCTCGACGAATTGCAAATAGGATTTTTCCGCATCGGCATTGTCCGTGTGGCAGGTCATGGCGATGTAACGCCTGGAGGATTCCTGATCGAGAGCCGCGCTGAGCTCTCCCCAATTGACCAGCCAGCGCTCGAGCCCGGCGGCGGTATCGCATTGCGCCGCCTCGCGCTGGAGCCGGTCGAACAGAGGCTCGATTTGCGACCAGTCGCCCAAATCAATGTTGTCCGGAACAAAAGACCTTGGCTTGTACGGAGGCAACGCTGAAAAGGGCAGTAAACTCATCCGTGGAACATAAGCCAACGCACCGCCGCCTGCCAGCCGCAAGGGAGGGATGATTTCAAATTTGAGATTTGAGATTTGAAATTGAACACGGCAAAAACGCGCTCACGGTCCGCCGAGATTGGGCGTTGGTTGTTGGATGTTGGTTGTTGGATGTTCCTTCTTTTTGTGGGGACGAGCCGTCGCCACCCCGACTTCGTCCTTCCCCTCACCTCCACTCGTGCTTGGGGTATTTCCGCTGCAGCTCCGATTTGATTTTGGGGTAGTGTTCCCGCCAGAAATTCGCCAGGTCTTGCGTCACTTGCACCGGACGCATGCTGGGAGCCAAAATATGCACGAGCACCGGCGCGCGGCCCAGGGCGACGGCAGGCGCCTGGGTGACGCCAAAAAGCTCCTGGATCCGAAGCGCGATGTGCGACGGCCGATCCGGTTCGTACGTCACCCTGGGAGTGCGGCCATTGGGCAGGGTCACACGCTCGGGCGCATGCTTTTCCAGCAATTCCTGCTGCGCCGATGACAGCCACGATTTCACAATCCGTTTTGCTTCCCGATCCTTCACGTCTTTATAGCTGAAAGCGCCATGACAAATCTGTTCGAGCAGGTGCCGCCGATCCTCCTGCCCAATGCGCGGCAATTCAAATTCCGGACACCACTGGCTCAGCAGGTTCAATCGCAGTATCCATTGCTCGAGAGCATGATCCCAGTCTTTGAGAATGAGCCGGCCCGCGAGAATTTCATCAGCCAGGAGCCCCGCGGCCAGTTCTGCCGGCGGGGGTTCGACGCGCCTGGCGGAAAGAGCAAGTCCGCGAAAGCGCTGCAATTCGGCTGCCAGGACTCGTTTGGCTGTCGCATCGAAGGAAACGCGCAGCTCGGATTGAAGGTCCTCGGGAAATAATTCGCGCAGCCAATCCAGTTCGATGGCGGTGGCCAGAGACAGGATCGTGTTGATTTCCTTTCCTTCCACCTCGCGGATTTCGGCGGCGACGATGAGGGGGCTGTGTTGGACCACGCTTTCGCGCGCCAATACTCCACGGCGGCCATGGACCAACTCGCACCGCAGCGTGCCCTGATCCAGGCGATGCGCCACGCGATCGGAGAACCCGATCAAAACACATTTTTGCAGCGATTCATCTTTGATTTCGGCCAGGGTCGTATCGAGGCCTTCGCGCCTGGCGATGCTCAGGAAATGGTCCAGCAACGGCGCGACCTGGCGCGCGGTGACGGCATGGATTCCCAGCTTTCGACAGGCATCCAGCCGGAACTGATTTTTCGAGGCATAGATCCAGGCCCGCATCAGGATCCAGAAGTCCGACGTGGCCTTTTCGCCCAACAAGTCCGAGCGCAGTTCGGAAGTGTGGCGGTCCACATTGCGCAGCAACAGGTCGCGCCCTTGCGTCAGGGCGGCAACCAGCGCGGCCTGGTAAACACAATGATAATCCCGGGCGGCGAGCATCATGCGCGAATAT
>DASRKU010000023.1:0-5166 GCA_035648815.1 Verrucomicrobiia bacterium
CATCATCTCCCTGGGTCGGGAAAACATCGCCGTAATCCCAGAAGCTTT
The DNA here is from genome assembly GCA_035648815.1 of Verrucomicrobiia bacterium. Classification (GTDB taxonomy): domain Bacteria; phylum Verrucomicrobiota; class Verrucomicrobiia; order Limisphaerales; family BOG-1460; genus DASRKU01. The sequence goes on from DASRKU010000023.1 coordinate 49, forward strand.
GATTGATGGTACCATCCTGAAACGTCGTCGGGAGATCCGAGCTCCAGTAGAACTCAACGCCATTTTCATGCGCCACTATCCGGTAAGTGCCGCCGGCCAGGAGAACCAGGGGCGTCGGCAAGGGAGTGTCCACCCAGTTGCCGGGATCACTGACAACGTTTTGGGACACTAGAAGCTGTCCGTTGTCGGTCCAGATGGAAACATTGTCTCCGAAGTAATGGCGGACGTGGGTCACCTTCAAGTTCGTGCCGGGCGTAAAGGAGTAACCCAGGACGTATTCAGAACCGTCGTTCATCAACTGTTCCGGGTCTGGAGAATTCAGGATCGCATTCGTTCCCGTGGCGTTGCCGACAATCAGAGCGGACAGCGTGACCGGCAATCGGTAGTTCAACGTGCTGTTGTCGATACTCTGCGCAGTGATCGTGATGCCAAACGGTTCGCCGATCAATTGCGGGGAAGGTACGGCATTCCAGGCGAAATGATCCGGCGGAGAATTGTCGTAAACTGTTATCCTGGCATACGCGTTGGTGCAATCCGGAGCGCTCGCGATGATGGTTGCCACCTGGTCCCCGTCCGATATCCCGTCATCGATAATGGTCAAATCGAACACGGCGTTGCTTTGCCCGGCTGGAATGAGGATGGACGCCGGCACAGTCACTTCCGACGTGTCGCTCGAGGTCAGGTTCACTGTAAAGTCGTTTGTCGGGATCGGGCTTAGGGTGAGGCTTCCCTGTCCGACGAGCGTACCGTCGCCTTCCATGGCCGCGGCGGGTATGCTCAGGGAAATAGATGTGGCCGGGAAAATTGGATTTGTAGTTCCCCACCACCCAAACCAGCGAGCGTAGTTGATGGAAGCGTATTCAGCAGGGTAGTCTTGAACGTCTGTATTCGCGATCGTTATACCAAGGAGGAACTTATCCAAAAAAGCGCCCACCTCCGGGCCTTGGCTGTCCGGGAATACACAGTGCGTATGTCCCCCGATGTGGGAAAAGCCGAATCTATCGGGTATGCCAAGAGTCTGATAGATCTGCTGACAAGCCCTGCTACAGACGTAGCACGACGGATTTGAAAGCCAAATCCAACCCGGGTTGCTCGTAACGAACAACGCACGGGGCGCACACATTGCCATTAACTCATGATGATCCTCTGGAAGGTACGAAACATTGTTGCCGCCAAATTGGAACATGGATTCCATAAACCAATTATGATCTGTATTTTCTATACATTCCACGCTGCCAGGAGGTTCGGTATGGGAGTATCGCCATGACGTGGCACCACCGCCACCCGACTCCTGGGCAATCGTAAGCGCGATACGCTCATCAAACGCCCCGGAAAAGAGTGCCATCTTGCCCGCATAGGAGCAACCGGTGACGCACAAGTGCTTTACATCTATGGGCAGAACATTCGTAACCAGTTGCAAGCCGTCGATTAGACGACTGACGCCCCATGCCCATGCGCTGTATTGTCCCGTATTATTAGAATTAAGAGCAGGGCCGTAAAGCTGGTAGTAGGGGTCGGTGTTTTGCTGGTTGCCATAAACCGTTACCTGATTATGATTGAACGTGATTCGTGCAATATTGCGACTGGTAAACAGGCTGGATGGGATGCTGCCATTAGGACTATTCATGCCGATCACTGCCGGGAAGGGACCGCTCCCCGATGGGAGGAGAACCTGCGAAGTCAGCGTGAGCGTTTTTCCGTTCACAGTTACATACACTGTAAGTATGCCATTAGTGTAGCCGGCAGTAACGTTTCCCGGATCAACAGCTGGCTTGGGTCCAATCTCGTAATTTTCGATCTGAGCTTTGATCTCAGCGCGCCGGCATTCCCAGTCTGCGAAGTTGGTGGAGCGGCCGCTCCAATCGGCCCACATGAACGGGTCGGGCAGAGGTTGAACGAGCCGAAGCTGGCCTAAGGGCGGTAAAGGCGGCGCCGCGCAATTCGTGCCTGTGTTCTCAACGGCATAGACGAGAGGAATATCGTCAGCCAGGCTGCTGTAAGGCGTTCCGGCAAGGACCGCCACAAAGGCGGCTATGGAACAACACGTTTTAAAAACCATTCCGGCAAGACTTGAAATCCCACGCTCATCGACAAAGCGTTCCCGTTCCATCTCGGGTTGGTTTATTTGTGTGATTTGCATTGTGGTTCCGTTCTGGTTTTCCGCGAGCCAACACGCGGATTCAGGGGCCGCGTCAACATACGTGTTAGGATCATGTCGAGGCATGTCACAAATTGAAAGCAAAAACCGGCAATAGCTTTGTCCATGCCTCGTTTGATCAACTGGAGCACGGTCTTGCAGCCGATCTTCCAGAGGGCGGCCAGTTCATCGGCAGTGTAAATTCTGTAATCCCGAATGGAGGCGAGCGTACGCCATGGGGCCATGTCCGGTCTCTAACAACATCAACCAATATGACAATACCATGGACCGACCCCTCATGGAAGGATGGCGGTTTTCGGTGAGGGAAGTGAAGCGGGCGAAGGGACGAATTGACCAGCGTGGAAGGACTGGGTTCTGCAAAGATGCTGCGCCTGTGAGTTGCCTGACGGGTGATTGCTTAAGCGGCGACTTTGGCGATGTCGGACTGCTCGTTGGCGGAACGCGCCGCGGATTGAGCCTGGTGCAGTTTCCGCAGCCGCACATGAATTTTGGCGTCAAGCGATGCGAGCAGGTGATCAAGCCTGCCGACCTCCTGCCATCCCTTGTCTATTTTCGCGCGATTCTCCTGCAGCACCGCTGACAGTTTTTGGGCTTCCTGCGCGAATAGTTTCGGATCCTGTTGCGTCGTATCCAGATTTGTCAGGCCGCCGCGATTTGCGATTGTGCGCTGTGGAACGGGGTGTGGATTGGCCCCTTTGCCTGATGCTTCGTTGGAACTATTCATACAACTGCTTTCCCGTGATTTGGTTCGGTTTTGATTCTCCAGAAAGGTCACGCGGAATCCACGGAAACGCAATTCAGGCGAATTACGGTATATAGACCAAGGGAAACCCTTGGTTGCTCAAAGTAAAATGGCGTATCGTTGGAGATATCTGCAATGACCTGGGGGTTAGATGGATGAAAGGAGCCGGATCTGAAATCCAGTCGGACGGTTTATGGATGCCGGATGTTTCGTGGAGCCGTTCTTATATTTTTTCACCCCGCCACTTTTTTAGGGTGACGAGTCAGAAGAGCGCCCTCACCCCGTCCGATATCCCTACCAATGAGTTTTGGTAGCGACATCGCTGCCGCGATGTCCCGGCCGCGTTCAGCGGGCGGAACAAAAGCCGCCTCGCGCGCAAAACACACCTCACGTTGCGCCGCTGCTGCGCGGCGCGAATGGCGCAGCAGCGCCATCCCTGCCAAAAACCCTGGGAGAGGGTGGGAGATGCCCTTTGATTGCAGGCAAATCAGGCTATTCAGCGGCGCCGGCAGCGGCTGGGGTGATGATCGCCGCCGCATCATCACTGAAGGCAGGAACAGGAACGGACAAGGTATTGCCTTCAACTGCGCCGGTAGTTTTCCCGATGGATCTGGCCGTGCATGGGTCAAACCATTCGGCGCTAAATTTGCCGGCAGGCCAATTGGCCAGCTTTAGCGCCTGGCCGGTTTGGAGCGGAGCATTATATCGAAATGCGCCCGCGGGAAAAACCACCCATGGCGAGCAGACGTAAACGATCGCATTCCTGTCCCGCCGCAGGCCCACAGGTTCCAGGGGGAAATTCCAACCGCGGGCAAATTCGGCCGGCTGCACCTGTTCCAGCTTGAGAGAATTCAGCAGGATCCAATCGAACCCGTCATTGCCGATTTCAATCGTGTGCTTGCCGGGCTGGAGATCGAACGCGAAATCCTGGTTGATCTCCTCTTGTTTCGGGGGAGCGGTGCGGGCTCCGCCGAGTTTCTGGCGCAGAAGCTCCTTGGAATCGACGCGCACGACCAGCTCAGTCTCGGGCATGACGGCTTTGACGTGGAAAGTGAACTTTGCTTTTGCGCCGAAAAATGCGGTGACCCTGACCGGCCGCTGGAGGTCGCCATCCTTGCTTCCGTGCAGGAAGCCGGAGAGATTCTCGGAGGAACGGGTGGAAGAGAGCTGGTTGGCAACGGCGATTTCCCCGGTCAGCTTTCGTTTCTGACGCCACGCTGGATTGAACGAGAGCTGCGCGTCAAATGGCGCGCCATTCGGGACGGGTTCCCGAAGCTGATTCGGGGGACTCGTTACGCCGGCAAATTCGACCGGAATCCACGTCCCGGACTGGTATCCCCCGCGATCCAGGATTTCATTCAGCGATTTGTAGAGGGGATAGACATTGTCCAAGTGCATATCCTGCCACCACCAGGCCATGGATGTGCCGACCGCGCCGCCCAGGGCGCCGCCCCAGAGACCCTGCCTGAACCCGCGCAGATATGGGTCTGCGGCGATGTTCCAGGTTCGGGCATCGATCCCGAACTCTCCGATCATGGCCGGCTTGTTGTATTGTTTGAAGAAAGACTGGGCGACGAGGGCTGCGCCCTTTCCGGGAGCCGCTTCGTTGTAGGAATGGTAAACGGCGAAATCCATTTCCGGCAGAGCCCAGATCTCGGGGCGTTCGCTGCCGCCGGTCATGCTGGTTGTGACGAGGTGGTGGTAGGGATCGTTCGCGCGGAACCACTGACCCATTTCGCGGTGCCAGGCCAGGACGTCATCGCTGTGCAGCGAACCGTAAACGTTGTCGATTTCATTGAAGAACTGCCAGGCCAGCAGATTGGGGCTGGAGCCGTAGCGGGCCACGAGGTACCGGAGGCGTTTTTGATAGATGGCGCGCGCCCGGGCGTTGGCGAAGAAGTCATTGGGAGTGGCGCAGGGGCCGCCGAGGAGTTCGTTGTAGGGATTGGTTTTCCAGAAATTATTGCTTCCACCCCAGTTTTGGTTGTCGACTTGGTACATCCCGTGATGATCGAAGCTGAGCAGCAGGTATATCCCGTCCTGTTCGGCGAGTTGAAAGATGGTGTCGAGCTGCCACGCGCCTTCGAGGTCATAATGATTGAGGGTGCCCGGCTTGTGTTCCAGGGGCATGAACCAGGGCGCCAGCCATAGCCGCGCGAAATTTTCCCCGGCGCCTTTCATTGCGCCAAACCATGCGTCGTAATCGAATGTGCCCTGG